>JBILIM010000249.1:0-3760 GCA_044349985.1 Crocinitomicaceae bacterium | reverse complement strand
CCTAGGTGGTGGTCATAAACAGAAGTATCGAATTATCGATTTTAAAAGAGACAAACAAGATGTTCCAGCAACGGTTAAAACGATTGAGTATGATCCAAATCGTTCGGCTCACATCGCTTTGCTTTTTTATGCTGATGGTGAAAAAAGATATATTATCGCACCAAACGGCTTGAAAGTAGGAGACACAGTAGTTTCAGGTAAAAATGCAACTCCTAATGTTGGAAATGCCATGTACTTGAGCGATGTTCCTCTGGGTACGGTGATTCATAACATTGAATTGAAACCAGGAAAAGGAGGGGCCATTGCAAGAGGAGCGGGTACTTATGCTCAATTGAACGCAAGAGACGGGCGATATGCAATAGTTAAGCTTCCTTCAGGAGAAACACGAATGATTCTAACCACTTGTTTAGCTACTATCGGTTCTGTTTCAAATGCTGAACACAATCTGGTAGTTTCTGGTAAAGCTGGTAGATCAAGATGGTTAGGTAGAAGACCAAGAGTAAGAGGTGTTGTAATGAACCCAGTAGATCACCCAATGGGTGGTGGTGAAGGTAGAAATGCCGGTGGTCACCCAAGGTCAAGAAATGGTATGCCAGCCAAAGGCTTCAAAACTAGATCTAAAAAGAAATATTCAGATAAGTACATCATTGAAAGAAGAAAAAAATAAGTAGCGTATGAGTCGTTCGTTAAAAAAACCGCCTTTCGTGCATTATAAATTGATGAAAAGAGTTGATGAAGCTCAGGCATCAAACAGTAAATCAGTTATCAAAACTTGGTCTCGTGCATCCACAATTACACCAGACTTTGTAGGATTAACATTTGCTGTGCACAACGGTAATAAATTCATTCCTGTTTTTGTAACAGAGAATATGGTGGGGCATAAGTTGGGTGAGTTTTCTCCAACGAGAAACTTTAGAGGCCACGCAGGTAATAAAAAAGATAAAAAAAGATAATTAATTATAGCAAAATCATGGGTGCTAGAAAAAGATTAAGAGCTGAAAGTATTAAGGAAGCGAAACGTTCGGTTGCAATAGCAAAATTGAACGATTCGCCAATTGCTCCAAGAAAGATGAGATTAGTTGCAGATCTTGTAAGGGGAGTTGAAGTGAACAAAGCTCTAAATATATTGCAACACAATGCGAAGTTTGCGTCTCGACCTCTAGAAAAGTTGTTGCGTTCTGCAATAGCCAATTGGGAACAAAAAAATACGGATAAAAGTATTGAAGAAGAGACTTTGGTTGTTAAATCTATAGAAGTTGGTGGTGGAACAATGCTAAAGCGTATTCAAGCTGCCCCTCAAGGTAGAGCACATAGAATTAGAAAAAGATCAAATCACGTGACCATTGTTGTTGATGGTGTAAAATAATAAGAGAAATGGGACAAAAAACAAATCCAATTGGTAATAGGCTTGGTTTCATCCATGGTTGGGACTCTAACTGGTATGGTGGAGATAACTACAGAGATAAAATTGTCGAAGACGATCAAATCCGAAAGTATTTGAGCGCTCGTTTATCAAGAGCAAGTATTGCCAAAATTATTATTGAACGAACGTTGAAGTTGGTTACTGTAACTATCAATACAGCGCGTCCAGGTGTTATTATCGGTAAAGGTGGTCAAGAAGTTGACAAGCTGAAAGAAGAGTTAAAGAAAATAACGAAAAAAGAAATTCAAATCAACATTTTTGAGGTGAAACGTCCAGAATTGGATGCTCGACTTGTTGCTGATGGAATTGCGAAACAATTAGAAGCACGTATATCTTTTAGACGTGCTATCAAAATGGCTATAGCGAGTACAATGCGAATGGGAGCTGAAGGAATTAAAGTAAAAATTTCCGGACGTTTAAATGGTGCAGAAATGGCTCGTTCAGAGATGTACAAAGATGGACGTACTCCGTTACATACGTTCAGAGCTGACATCGATTATGCGGTTTCCGAAGCTCACACGACCTATGGTCGATTAGGTATCAAAGTGTGGATATGTAAAGGTGAGGTTTACGGAAAACGCGATCTTTCTCCAAATGTTGGAATGGCAACTACTTCGGCTAAATCAGGGCCTTCGGCAGGTGCACCTCGCAAACCAATGGGAGCTAAGAGAAAGAAAAAGTAAAAAAGGAAAGTAAAATTTTAAGAAATGTTACAACCAAAAAGAACCAAATTTAGAAGAGTTCAGAAGAGTCGAAATCGTGGACTTGCTCAAAGAGGAAGTACAATAGCTTTCGGTTCATTCGGACTAAAAACAATGGAGCCTGGATGGATTACATCACGCCAAATCGAAGCTTCACGTATCGCCGTTACACGTTACATGAAGAGAGAGGGGAAAGTGTGGATTCGAATTTTTCCGGATAAACCAGTTACCTCAAAGCCAGCTGAAGTTAGGATGGGTAAAGGTAAAGGTGCTCCAAGTCACTGGGTAGCGGTAGTGAAGCCTGGACGTATTATGTTTGAAGCAGATGGCGTTCCATACGAAATTGCCAAAGAAGCAATGCGTTTGGCAGCTCAAAAGTTACCGGTGAAATGTAAGTTCGTTGTACGCAACGACTATGTTATACCAGAGAAATAGTTATTAATATGAAGCAGCAAGAAATCACAAAACTTTCAGTTGAAGACGTGAAAAAAAGAATCTCGGACTTTTCTGAGCAACTCGTGAAAATGAAACTTTCACACAAAGTAGCACCAATGGAAAATCCTATTCAAATCCGTCATGTCAGAAGATCAATTGCGAGATTGAAAACTGAATTAGCAAAACGTGAAACACAGGCTTAGTTGCTTGTTTAATTTAGAAATGAGCTTGAAATGGAAAAGCGTAATTTAAGAAAAGAGCGAATCGGAGTTGTTACGAGCGATAAAATGCAGAAATCAATCGTTGTTTCTGTTGAACGTAAAGTAAAACATCCGAAGTATGGTAAGTTTGTGAAAAAAACTACCAAATTTGTCGCCCATGACGAAAACAACGATTGTAATATCGGTGATACCGTGAAAATCATGGAAACACGTCCTTTGAGTAAATCAAAGAACTGGAGATTAGTTGAAATTATCGAAAGAGCTAAATAATTTTTAGTAATGATACAAACAGAATCAAGATTAGCAGTAGCCGACAATTCAGGAGCCAAGGAAGTTTTGGTTATCAGAGTGCTTGGTGGAACCAAGCGCAGATATGCCTCAGTTGGTGATAAAATTGTAGTTGCTGTTAAGAGTGCAATGCCCTCTGGAGCTGTAAAGAAAGGATCAGTTGCCAAGGCAGTAATTGTTAGAACAAGAAAAGAAGTACGTCGCCCTGATGGTTCATACATTCGTTTTGATGACAACGCGTGCGTTATCCTAAATCAAGCAGGCGAAATGAGAGGAACTCGTATTTTTGGACCGGTGGCTCGTGAGCTTCGTGAAAATAATTACATGAAAGTGGTTTCACTTGCTCCTGAAGTACTTTAAAAAAATTGAGTTATGCAACAGAAATTACATATTAAAGTAGGAGATACCGTTAAAGTTGTTAGTGGTGAATCCAAAGGTCAAGAGGGAAGTATCCTTTCTATTGACAGAAAGAAAATGCGTGCCATTGTTGGTGGTGTGAATCTCGTAAAGAAACACTCCAAACCAAGTGCTTCTGATCCACAAGGTGGTATCATAGAAAAGGAAGCGGGTATCCATGTTTCCAATTTAATGGTGGTTGTAAGTGGTCAACCAACTCGAATCGGAAGGAAAATGAACGCAAAAGGAAAATTAGTACGTTATTCTAAAAAAACTGGGGAGGAGATTAAGTAATG
>JBILIM010000248.1:0-3762 GCA_044349985.1 Crocinitomicaceae bacterium | reverse complement strand
CTGATAAATTCTAGTAATTCTTGTATAATAATCTTCATTTTTAGCCAAATCCCCTAAACCAAATTCTTCCAACCACTCCTTTATATGAGCAGGGTCTAATTCTTGTATATTTTTATAGAATCTCGAAAAAACATAGAGGTCTTGCACAAAGATTTGAATTCCTTCTTGTTTATTTTGAGCATCTAATTCTTGAACATAATTTTTAAGAGATCTATATAATTTAGATTGCTGAATGTAACCTTTTCTTGATATCCAAAAGTATTTTAACATACGAGGTAAACCGCCATTTGCATTATCAACTATCTCAGCCCATTTTTCTTCAAATCCATCTTGCTGATGAGAAAAAATATAGTTTTTTAGAAGATCACCTATATTTAAATCTAGTCCCCTTGCATTGGTTCTTTCAAAAACAGCAAAAACATCCTGAGTGTCTTCAACGGTAATTACAATTACATATGTATCTATCAATCCAGTTATAAATTCAGTTAAATCAGTAGAATTGTATTCTTCTAATGATTCCATTATGAAGTTATAAATGGGTTTAACTTTATTGATTTGTCTTTTTACAGACTTGCCGTTTAATTTTTCTAGAAATATACCATCCCATTCTGGATTAGCCATCAACTCAAATGTGTCTCGAATGTTTTCTGAAACTGTGAACTTAATTTCGTTTTTACCTCTTATTTTAGAATAAATAGATATATACTTTTGTACTTCTGCTGCTACCTCTTTTTCATTTATTTTTTTTGCATGTTCTCTAAGTGCTATGAACAAAATTGAGATGGTGGTTAGCCTTTGTTGACCGTCCACAATTTTATAGTCAGATTGATCAGATATATCAAAAATAAAATTACCAAGAAAGAGTTGTTTCTCTGAGTCGCCTTTCAATTGCTTTAAATCATCAATCAATTCCTGGAGTTCTCCTTTACCCCAATCGTAACTTCTTTGATAATTAGGCACAGAAAACTGCTGTCTTGTTCCTCCTAAAATTTGTTCAATTGTTTTTTTTTCTGGTGATATCATTTTGTTTTTATTTATTGATGCTAACTATCCTATTCACGCTAAAAACCTTCCTTTAAATATCCTAAGTAGAGGTACAGGCGAAGTTTTGTTGCGCATAGATGTAAACGAATGTAACCATTTTTTTAAATTTTTCACGCCGAAACCAATCGTTGATTGACCTGTTCGTTGTTGTTTTTGGTTTATCAAAGTGTTCGTCTCAAAGTGTTTGTGCGTGGGCAAGAACCTGAATCATTAATCAATTGCAAGCGTGTGTTTCCTTCAATTCAAATAGCTTTCTTAACTTTAATCAAAAATTAAAGAACGGCATGGAGCGATTCATTAACATTCTTGTTGTTGATGACACTATCGAAAATCAAAAGGTACTCAAGACCATTCTGATGGGAGGGGGCAACAACGTGCTGTTGGTGTCGACTTTCGAAGAAGCAAAATTGGTTTTAGAATATAAGGAAATCGGTATTTTGCTTGTGAATATTGACGGAAAGGAAAATGAAGCCCCCGAATTTTTAAAGTCGGTCAAGCGCTTGAAATCTTCACATAACGTATACAAAATCGTGATGACAAGCGATTCCGTAACCGGTGCAAAATTTGTAAAAGGCATGCACGATGGGGCAGTGGATTTTATCCTGATTCCCTTCAACCCGAATTTAATTCAGGCCAAAATTGATGTGTTCAAATCCTTGTATCACAAAGATCAACGCATCAACCAACTGTTGCGCAGCATTTTTCCGTTGAATGTGCTTGAAGACCTCAATACGAACAATAAATTTTCACCGAAACGGGTCGAAAATGGTGTGGTACTCTTTACCGATTTTGAAGATTTTTCGCTGAAAGCGAAGAACATCAAACCTATTCGACTGGTAAAAAAACTGGAGTACTATTTCAACCATTTCGATGCCATTGTGAAACGCTACCACCTGGAAAAAATCAAAACCATTGGTGATGCCTACATGGCCTTAGCAGGTGTTACGGAAAATGCACCGCATCCTGCCATAAGAGCTTGTTTGGCGGCTTTGGAGATGCGCGATTTTGTGCGCAATGAAAAGGAAGTTGCTAAAGCCGTTGGCCGCGAATTTTGGGAAATCCGTATCGGGATTCACATGGGACCTTTGGTAGCAGGGATAATTGGTACGAACAAAATGAGTTTCGATGTTTGGGGCGATACCGTAAACATTGCTTCAAGGGCAGAATCGGGAACGTTAACCGGAACGATTTCCATTTCCAAAAGAATTGCCGATGAGGTCAACGCCTATTTTGATTTGGAATCAAGAGGAGAAATACCTATTCAAAAAAGGGGAGGGAAACTGGAAATGTTTTTCGTGAATAACATTCGCTTGGAGCATTGTCTGTATGGTGAAGGTAAATTTCCTTCAGCGGCATTAAGGTCTTTGTGTGGTTTGACGACCATCGATTTCGACCACATGCGAAAAGACATTTTAAATCGAATTAAGGCACTGATACCGGAAGAATTGGTTTACCATGACATTCATCACATCATGAATGTAGAAAAGGCAGCAGTTCGTTTTGCCCAACTCGAAGGATTGGACGATGAATCCATTTTGTTATTGCAAACCGCAGTGCTTTACCACGATTCCGGGTTTATTCTAAAATATACGGACAACGAAGCTTTTGCTGCAGATTTGGCCAGGGCCAATTTGCCGAAATTTGGGTATTCTCCCTCACAAATTGATACCATTGCGAAAATTATTCTTGCTACAGGGTACCATGCAGAGCCACAGACCATACTTGAACGCATCATGTGTGATGCAGATCACGATTACTTGGGCAGGGCAGATTACCACAATGTGGCGCTGAAATTAAGAAAGGAACTTGAAAATGTTGGCACAACAATGACCGATTTGGAATGGATTGATTTTCAATTGAAGTATTTGGAAGGGAAACATCGATTTTATACCATTACAGCAAAAAACATTCGATTAATAGGAAAGAAAGCGCGAATTTTAGAATTAAAAGCAAACAGAAATAAATTAGCCCATGAAGATATACACTAAAAAAGGCGATAAAGGAAAAACCGGATTGATAGGAGGAACGCGAATTCTAAAATCAGCATTGCGCATTGAATCCTATGGAACAGTCGATGAACTCAATTCCTATTTGGGCGTTGTGCGCGATTATGAGATAGGGGAAGAATATAAAACACAGCTCATCGAAATTCAAGATCGACTTTTTACCATCGGTTCTTCATTGGCATCCGATCCTGAAAAATCCACTATGAAAATTCCAGATTTAAAGTTGGAAGATATTGAATTGTTGGAGCAATGGATGGACGAAATGGATGCTGTGCTCCCTCCAATGAAGTTCTTTGTTTTGCCAGGCGGACACCAAGCGGTTTCTTTTTGCCATGTTGCAAGATGTGTGTGTCGCAGAGCCGAAAGAATTATTGTGCAATTGCATGAAGAGGATTTTGTTGCTGAATTGGTCTTACAATACATGAATCGTTTAAGCGATTACCTATTTGTGCTCAGTCGTAAAATAGCCTTTGATTTAAAAGTCGTTGAGCAACCTTGGAAACCGAGGGTTTAAATTTTGTTGAATTGTTAATAAATCAGATTTAAAGTTTTTCGTTTGAAACTTGCATTCTTTGAAATAAAATTTATTTTTGCGCAAAATAACCATATCTAAATAAGGAAAAGATGTATTGGACTTTAGAATTAGCATCATATCTAGAGGATGCACCGTGGCCGGCGGCAAAAGATGAGTTGATAGATTATGCAATCCGTG
>JBILIM010000247.1:0-3767 GCA_044349985.1 Crocinitomicaceae bacterium | reverse complement strand
GCGAGGTGTGTATTGTATTAATCAAGGAAAGGTAAAAGTATTTGCTAGGGGAGATGAAGGAAAAGAACAAATAATTCATATTGCAAAAAATGGTGAAATAATAGGATTCCGATCCATGTTCAGTGAGGAACCTTACAAGGTCTCTGCAACTACATTGGAAGAGAGCAACATTTGTTTTATTGGACGAGACGATTTTTTAAGCATGATGGATACCAATCAAGTGCTTCGAAACGGGATTATTAAAGAACTCTCGAAAGAATTAGGTGACAGGGCATTATTTATTACCAATATGGCTCAAAAATCAGTAAGGGAGCGACTGGCATTTGCTTTATTGATATTGGATGAAATTTACGGTGATGAGCAAATCAATCTCACTCGTGAAGATTTGGCCAATTTTGTTGGAACAGCAACGGAAACGCTTATTCGCCTTTTGAGAGATTTCAAAGATGAAGGCATCATCGAAACCCATACACGAAAAGTAGAAATTATCAATAAAAATAAATTGATGCAACTCGCTGGTAAATGATTACCAAACGGCATCGGGATATTTGTTCACTAAAAATTGCATTTCTGCAAGAATGTGCCCCATGTATTCCGTATGAATTCCGCTTTTCCCTCCACTTTTTATAGCTGTTTCTTTGGGGGAGGTCAGTTTTGAGATGTAAAATATTTCAGCGATTTTTTGGTCCCAATTTAGCTTGATTCCACCTAAATCCGGGGCAATATTATCAGCTATTAAAATCTTTTCCCATTCATCTGCAATAAAGAGTTCCGAATTAAATTTCCACAGATTATTAATAGCATTCTGTAATCGATTATTTGCCTCGTCGGTGCCATCCCCAAGGCGAATCATCCATTCTGAACTCCGTCTTAAATGATACGTGATTTCTTTTAAAGATTTGGCCGCTATTTCACTAATTTTTTGTGATTTACTTCTGGAAAGTGCCCCAAAATAATAATAGTTGAATGCATCCATGAAAAATTGCCTAGCAGTAATGTATGCGAAGTCAATATTGGGTTGTTCGACCAATAAGAAATTAAAATATTCGGATTCACTGCGTTTATATGCGATGCTGTCAATTGTACTTCCTTTACCGGCTAGTCGCGCTGCTTCTTCGTAAAAAGATTCCGCTATTCCTAAATGGTCAAGTGCCACGTTTGTGGTTGCAAGATCTTCTTCTAAGAATGGCCCCATACTGCTGTATTCTGACAAACGGTGACTCAATATCATGGAATTGTCTCCCAAGTGGAGAAATAGCTTCATTAGGTTGTTCATAATGGTATTGATTTACATCTGTTTAACTCCTTCAGGTAAGGTGTAAAATGTTGGGTGACGGTAGATCTTGTCATCGTTGGGCTCAAAAAAATATCCAGCCTCATTTATAGAGACACTTACAATTTCTTTGCTCGGAACGACCCACATCCCCGTTCCCTCACTTCTTCGTGTATAAATATCACGCGCATTCTCAATGGCCATGTTTTTATCAAATGCATGAAGACTTCCAACATGTTTGAAAGGTTGACCAGGTTTATTTTGAATAAACACTTCCCAAAGTGGTCCTTGGTTTTCTATTGCTTGCATATTTAATTATTGAATAGATTGGATAAAATAATCGTTGACAGCTATTCTGAAGTATTCGCCGACGGTTTTTTCTTGCATTTCCTTGAAAATGGGCGTATTCAATGAGATTCCTATTATTTTTTTCTTTTCAAAAAGAAAAGGTGGGAAAGAGATGCCAATAAAAATGTTGAAATTTTCGCAACCTACAATAGCACCTGAAGTAATACTTTCTTTCAAGGATGGATCTATTAGAATCAAATGTTGTAATTCTTGTACAGCATCTTTAAGCTGGTGTTCAAAAAATAATTTTAGGTCATTGGCCTCATTTTGATGCGAAAAATCTTCTTGATCCAGCGTGTCGGATTCATCAAGGTCAGTTGCTTCAGCTGCTAACTTTATGCGATCTTCAATTTCATTAATTTTTATTTTTTGATTGCGAATTAATTCGTCAATAAGTTTTCTCTTATTTACCATATTGAAATTTGTTTGATTCCATATTGATTTGCTGATTCTCTAACCCATTGACCTTCATTGTGGGCGTTTATGTGATGCGTCATGCGCTCTTGATTGCAAGGTCCTTGTCCATTTATCACATTTTTAAATTCTTCCCAATTGATTTCACCATGAGCGTAGGTTCCGTCCGATCTCAAGGTAAGATTGTTGTCTGGAATGTTCAGTCCGATGAGTTCAGCCTGAGGAACGGTTTTTTGAATAAATCGCTCGCGGAGCTTATCGTTGGTTTCGCGTTTTATTTTCCACTTCATTGCAATGGAACTTCTTGGAGAATCTGTGTCATGCGGGCCAAACATCATCAATGCCGGCCACCACCAACGGTTCAATGCATCTTGTGCCATAGCCCTTTGATCTTTGGTTCCTTCCATCATTCTCCACATGATTTCATATCCTTGCCGTTGATGAAACGATTCTTCTTTACAAATTTTAATCATAGCACGGGAATAAGGTCCGTATGATGTGCGTTGAAGGGATACTTGATTGGTAATCGCTGCGCCATCAACGAGCCATCCAATTGCTCCTATATCGGCCCAATTTAAGGTGGGATAATTGAAAACAGAAGAGTATTTAGCTTTACCTTCATGTAACCATTGAATAAAGGTACCCCGAGAAACGCCCAATGTCTCTGCCGCACTGTAAAGGTACAAGCCATGACCACCTTCATCTTGAATTTTAGCAAGAAGAATTTTCTTGCTTCTAATAGAGGGGGCTCTTGTAATCCAGTTGCCCTCAGGTTGCATACCAATAACTTCAGAATGTGCATGTTGTGAAATCTGTCGAATCAAATGTTGGCGATACGCATCCGGCATCCAATCTTTGGGTTCGATTTTCAACTCATTATCTATTTTATTCTCAAATGTGGTAAGTAATTCTAATTCTTTTTCAGGGGCTAAAATCTGCATGTTTTTCGTTCAGCTTATTTATGCAGCAAAATAAGGAAGATTTAAAACGCCTGAATATGACCGTTTTCAAACGAAAACATGATTAAAATCATATATTCTGTTTCTAATCCGTAACAATTATTCTTCGCACCATTTTAACCCTGTCATTAGAAAGAATGAGTTGGTAAGTACCCGATGCGCAATCTTGAAAAGAGGCAGAACTTAAATTTCCATTATGATCTAAAAAAATAGGATATTTTCTTCCTTGCATATCCAACAAATCTATATTCAAATCATAAATATCTTTGCTGAAATATAGGGTTCCTTGACGTGAAATTGGATTGGGAAAGACCTCCAATGACGCTATTGGGTTCATGGATTCTAAATCTAGGAAATCCAATCTGAAACGAACCAAACCGCTATTATCCGTTCCCGCCCAAATAAAATCGGATGAATCCTTTGTAATGCAATGAATGTAATTATCGGGAAGTGCTGAATTTTGTGTGTCGAAGTTGAGCCAATCCGAATTATTGGTTCGAATAACGATTCCATTTTGGTGAGAACCAATTAGAAAATTTTGGTATTTATCGATCTCGAAAGCCGTGAGGCTGTTTGTTGGAATGGCAGAATTTGTAACGTTAAACGACAACCAAATTTGATTTCCTGTTTCTGTAAAAAGTCCTTGTGCAGTTGATGCAAACCATGGTTTGTTTAAAGCATCATATTGAACGGCAATCGACGAGTTATCCGGTAAATTTGATGTCGCTAGGGTGTGAATTATTGGATTTTCATTTACGATGTAAAAAATACCT
>JBILIM010000012.1:0-14110 GCA_044349985.1 Crocinitomicaceae bacterium | reverse complement strand
CTTCCGCCCCTGGGGTAATGATCTGCCAATAACTTATTGTCAAAACAGGCGTGCGTGACATTACATCTTCCACCTCCTGAAATTTTTACCTTGGATAAAACTTTTGAGCTTTTTTCAAAAATTACGACTTCAACATCTGGAAAATGTGTTTTAACGCTTAGCGCGGAAAAAAAACCTGCGGCTCCACCACCAATTACAGCTACTTTCACAATTAATCCAAAATTACTTCCGGTTGAGCTTCTTTTTTAGCTTTTTTCTTAGATTTCTTTTTCTTTTCTTTTTTCTTTTTTTTCGTCTTCTTTTCCGAGTTGTCTTCAGGCATTTGGTCGTCCTCGGCTCCAGTAGCATCTTCAACACCAAAAGAGTACGTTTCTATGCCATTTTCGTCGAAACGGTGTTCTTCAATCAATTCACCTTTTTTATAAAGTTTTGACCACATGATTTCACTATTCGTGTATCGTTCCTCAAATAAACCATCAGGTACTCCTTTTTTGTAGAATTCTTTTAGTCGGATAACGCCATCATAGAAAAAAACTTTAAACTCACCATTTTTTACATCCATGGCCCAGTTTTCTACTGCCAATACGACACCATCATCGAAATAACTTTTCAAGACACCATTGCGCTTTCCGTCTTTATATGGTATTTCTTCTACCAAGATACCGTCCAAACTGTATCTTTTGTAAAGGCCATCCATTAGACCTTCTGAATAATTGACTTCTGTTCTTAACTTACCATTTGGATGAAAGTCTCTGCGCATGCCATGAAGTAAATCATTGGCATAATATTCAGAAATCACTGTATCCCCTTTTTTTGTTAGTTGATATTGGTGCCCTTCAAAAACACCCATGTAAAAATTAGATTCTTTTTGTACAATACCGGTACTGTCGTAATAAACTGTAAAGGTTCCATGTTCCAAACCTTCCACATAATTTTCTGTTACTTGGGTGCAACCCGATTTGAAATAGGTAATAATTTCACCATTTTCCTTACCGTTTACAAATGACACCCGCTGTTCCAGCTGACCATTCATATAACACGTTTCACATGTTCCTGTGAAGGTCATACCTGTATTATTTGTAATCACCACTTTACGATCTTCGTCAAAAACAAGTTTTTCCTGACAATCAATAACACCGGGAGTGAGACCGCATTGCCACGTTGCCTTATAACCTGGCGGCTTTTCGTAGCATTTTAATCGCGATTCTTGACCAATTTGAGCTACAGCAATATTTAAAATTGCCAAGAAGTTTAACAAAAGCAATTTTCTCATCCTATCTTTTTTAATTTATGGAGTGCTTCCTTCATTTTTTCGGGGATTGCAATACTTTGACCGGAAATGGAATCGTAACACACTTGAACTGAAATTCCTTTAGTATGTAACAAACCGTTAACCGTCAATTCGTAATAAAGCGAAAAGCTTTTTGTGCCGATGTTTTCGACCATCATTTCTATTTCTGGATTGTCGGATACAACAACAGGCTTGAGGTATTCAATTTCATTTTTCACGAGCACCATTCCGTCTTTCTTCCAATCCCAATGATCTCCCACCAATTCTCTAAAGTAATGCAATCGTGCCAATTCAAAATAGGTGAGGTAGACCGAATTGTTTACATGACCTAAAATATCGAGATCAGCAAAACGAATTTGAAGTTTTAATGGTGGAATCATTTGGCGTCTAGTTTTTCGAAATCCGAGTTGTTGCTAATAAACTCTGGTACGATTTCTTTCATTTTTTTGACAATTATGTCATTCTCCTGATCCTCGAACAGATCGATTAAGTCGTCAATTGCATTTAGTCTTGTATCCATTTCCTCGCGCGTTTTCGCTTTGAGTATTTGTGGGTGATGTGTTGGTATGGTATTTTCCTCTGCTGCCAATAATTCTTCGTAAAGCTTCTCACCGGGCCTTAAACCTGTAATTTTTATTTCGATATCCTTACCAACCTCTAAACCACTTAGTTGAATCATTTTGTGGGCCAAATCGATGATTTTCACACTTTCACCCATATCAAAAACAAAAATTTCACCACCATCGCCCATGGCTCCCGCTTCCAATACCAGTTGACATGCCTCTGGAATAGTCATAAAATAACGCGTTATTCTTTCATCTGTCACTGTAACAGGTCCACCATGTTCGATTTGCTTTTGAAATAGTGGAATTACTGATCCATTCGATCCCAGAACATTTCCAAATCGAGTGGTAACAAACTTCGTTTTTCCTCTTTGATTGCAAACTTGTGCATAAATCTCAGCGATACGCTTGGAGGCACCCATTACGTTTGTTGGATTAACCGCTTTATCCGTTGAAATCATGACGAATTTTTCAACATGGTGGGCCAATGATAAATCTACAAGATTTTTTGTCCCTTTGATGTTGGTTAATACGGCTTCCGAAGGATTGTTTTCCATCAATGGTACGTGTTTATATGCGGCTGCGTGAAACACATAGCTTGGTTTGAAATACTCAAAAACGCGTTTCATACGCTCATAGTTGCGTATGTCACCAATAACAACCTCGAGTTCAATAGCATTCGTTGAGAGTTCTTGTTGCAGATCATAAAGATCGGATTCTGCCTGATCGAGTAAAATGAGTTTTGCCGGCGAATAATTGGATACCCTTCTTACAATTCCGCTTCCTATGGAACCTGCAGCACCGGTGATAAGAATGACTTTTCCGGATAATTCATTTTTTATTTTCGCTTCATCTAGAACGATTGGTTTACGACCAAGCAGGTCTTCAATATTGATTTTAGCAATTTGTTTGGCAGAGAACTCTCCATTGATCCAACTTTTTGCATTGGGAACCTTCTGAATGGTCACTTTTTGAGCAAAGCATGTTTCAACCACGCGTTTTTTATTGTCTTCATCAGGTTTTTGAATGGCAACGATTAAAGTTGATATCGTGTCGTTAGCGATTATTTTTTCCAATTTACTTGTATGGTAAATTCGAACACCCTCTAAGCGGGTTCCTGCCATTTTTTTGTTGTCGTCAATAAAAGCACTGATTTTATAATTCAAACGCGGATCTTTTTCAATGGTTCTTTTGGTTATTAATCCTGAGATCCCTGCTCCGTAAATGACCACATTTACTTCATTTTGCTTTGATTTCAACGATTCGAGGTGCCATAATTTTACGGTGAATCGAGAGCCAATCATGAACAAAAATGTTGCAAATGCTTCAAGAATTAGCACTGAAGTTGGGAATAAAAAGAACTTATCGAAGAAATAAACCCTAACAAAACCCAATCCGAGATAGATAAGGGAACAGGTTAAAACAGCTAGAAAAATGCGTTGAATGTCCTCCGTTGAGGTATGTCGAACCAAACCTTTATGAATCTTGAAAGCCGCAAAAACAATCAGTTTAACAGCATAATAGATGCCAATTGATTTCGACAAAACATACCATTCTTGAGAAATGAGTTCGGCATCTGCTTTGAGGTCGAACCGAATCAAATAAGCAAACAACAAGGCCAAAGTTGAAAGCAATAAATCAACAAGAATGATTATCCAACGTGGGGTATTTGCTTTCAATTGAATCATATACAAACTTACAAAAATGCCTTTCTAACTGTACAAACCGCCGTTCAAATTAATAACTTGCCCCGTAATGTAATCCGAATCGTTTTCGATTAACCATCCAATTGTTTTACAGATTGTTTGTACTGAACCCAGTTTTTTCAATGGAATTTGGGAAACAATTTCATCTTTTATTCCTTCGGGAACATTCGAAATCATTCCTTTTTCAAAATAACCTAGCGACAAGGCATTCACCCGAATGTTGTTGGAAGCCAATTCTTTTGCCATCGTTTTGGTAAGGCCTATCAAACCTGCTTTGGATGCAGCATAAGCTGCGGTTCCTGGAACACCCGTTTGTGCTACAACAGAACTGATGTTTATGATAACTCCATAATTTTGTTTACGCATCGAAGGAATTAAAGCCCTCGAAATTTTAAAGGGAGCTGTTAAATTGACCAAAATGGTCTCTTCCCAATCATCATCGCTCGTTTTCCAAGTAACTGAATTTCTTGAAATACCAGAGTTATTAATGAGAACATCAACTTTTCCAAATTTTGAGAGTACCTCTTCAACCATTCGGTTAATGTCATCGGCTTTTGTCAAATCCGCTTGAATTAACGTAACGTTTTCCATAGTTGGAATACTGACCTCATTTTTGAAATAGTGCAAAATAAGATGGTGTTTGTCGTCATTAAAAAAGTTAGCCAATTCAAGGCCAATCCCTCCAGAGGCACCTGTTATGAAAATCACTTTTTTGTCCATAAATTCTTTAATCTTTTTAATTCTTTAAACCATAGAGGTGCCTTATCTGAATGAAAAACTCCGTACACCTTATCCACCCCTCCTAAATTCAAATTAAATCTTCGAACACCTTCTGCAGATGAACCTCCGAAATCAAATTGCAAACCTTTTTGCTGTGCATATTCAATTGCATGATGCATTAATTGGTACATGGCGCCCATTTTTTTATATTCCGGTAATGAAGCGCCTTTCAAATACAATAAAATTCCGTTGAATTCGATGAGTAGGATTCCAGCTACGACGGTCTGCTCGTTTTTAATAACCAACGATTTGACATATCCTTTTTGTGTCAAAGAATGCACTAAGATTTTCAATAGTTCGATATTGTGTTTGTTTAAGGTGGAGATTTTTCCGGGCAATTCTGTCGCTATAATGTTGAGTATTTGCGTTATATCGGAATCTTCCCCGAATTCAATGATAACATGTTTTGATTTACTCAACATGCGTTTGGCTTGAGTTCCTAATTTTCTTTCCTCGTTTATAACTTGATAACATCTCAAGTTTTGATTGGAGACAAGATTTTCGGTTACGTGAAATGCACCACCAGAAAAGTTTTTTTCAATTAATTCTTGAGCGTAATTCCAATTTTCTTTTTGACCAAACCATTCCAAATACCTTACAAAAATGGGTGTGGTAAAACACTTAATACCAAGACGTACGGTGTATGGCACTGCGATGCCACAAGAATAATCTTCATTGGTAATTACGCACCATTTTTCAGAAACAACATCCAGATAAATGCTTTGTGAAAAAATGGATTGATTCACTTTGGATGTTACCAAACTGTCCCACTTATTCGTGTCAATATTTGCCCTTTCAATTATTTTTAACACCATTTTGAAACGTTAAAAATTGGTGTTTCTTGTGAAAACGAATAAGGAAATCTTCAAGTTTATTAAAAGAAAATTTCGTCATGCTTTTGGGATGACCAATAATCACCATATGTTCGGTGTTATTTTGTTCAAATCGCTTTTCAATTTGAATCAATTTCGATGCATAGTAACCATCAGTACTCACGTGATTCCAAGTGAAATTTGTTAATACCGATTTTTTTCTTCCCGGTTGCTTTAAGAAACTTCCATCTCCAAGCATTTTATGATTTTCTGGATTCAAACGGCCCTTGATGTATAATCTCCAATAAAATAAAGGAGAATACCTCCAAGAACTTATGGGTAATTCAACAAAGTCACCTTTGGGATCCTCTATACAAACATCATTACTGAAATTGTAAATGCTTTTTTGGGGAGCTGAACTGAAGTCAAAATTATAATCTTCAGAGTTAAATTGGCCACCATAAAAAACGGAAGAATCCACTTCAATCTCGAGTTTTGAAAATATTTTCTTGAATCTATCAAACGGTTGAATGCACCATCCTCCAGCTCGGAAGGCAATGGTTTTACGACCAATTAAATTTTCTGTAAATGTCTTGTAGCGCTCAAGAATATCTTCAACTTCTCTATCAGAAAAATCGGCCAATTTATAGTTCCCACTTACATTCATTACCCATTTGTTGCCATCGTAGAAAGCTTTTTCCCAATGCGGATGGACGTGCAGTTGGACATCATGCTCCTTTTCAATCATTTTACCAATTTGATTTTTCAACAGAATTAAATCCGTATTCAAATGTTCAAATTGTTGCGCGAATTGTTCCAATTTTATGAGGTATCCAACATCCACAAAAAAAGTAAATGGGATGTTGTACTTTTCTCCCAATTGAAGTAAACGTTCAGTAGGTTCCAGGATACATTTTTCAACGGTGCCTGAATTTTCACCAAAGAACAATTCGTAATCGTATGTAAGGAATATTTTCAACAGCGTAAATTTAGCACTTTTGGAGGGATATTTTTTGAGAAATTGCTGTGTATTGTGCTTGAAGTTCGAAGCGATTGGGTAATTTGGAATACTTTTACTGTAAAATTCAATGCGTGGAAATCGAGCGAAAATTTTTAGTGGATACCGAAGAATGGGAGAAATTTCCAAAACCTGAACCGGTTCTCATAAAACAAGGCTATTTGACAAATACGAAGGATATTACGATTCGGCTAAGAGTAAAAGGAAATAAAGGTTTCCTGACTGTAAAGGGTGCTACTAAAGGTATTTCAAGAGAAGAATTTGAATACGAAGTACCTGCAAGCGATGTCGAAGAAATGGTAGCTGTTTTTCAAACACAATTATTGAGCAAATGGCGCTATACGTTACCTTTCAAAGATCATTTGTGGGAAGTGGATGTGTTTGAGGGCAAGTTATCCGGACTCATTTTGGCCGAAATAGAACTAAAAACTGAAAATGAAAGTTTTGAATGGCCTCCTTTTGTATGTAAGGAGGTTTCTGAAAGCCCGGAGTACTTCAATTCCAATCTTATTAAGATGTGCTAGTTTTTGGCTTGATACGCGTCCAATTCTACCACAACTTCATTTTTTCTATTTAATATTTGATAAGGTGGATTGTATCCTAAATAAGCAAAATTTCCTTTGTGTTTAAAACCATTTTCAGCTAATAAAGCTGCTAATTGGTCTTGATGCGTTTTGATTTTTTCATCGTTAGCCCATCCTCCAAATGAAATTGCCGCCATTATTTTTTCACTATCCTTTTCAAAATAGATTTTGTTGTTATTTGGTTTAGGAAGGTTTTCCAAACTGTATTCTTTAGGAACCATAAATGACATTTTGGAAGAATCTCCAATTTCCATTCGAACAGGTGTTGTCATTGCGATACTTTTGTTAGCTTCATTGCCTCCAAAAATATAACCTGCAAGGACACGAAAGCCAGAACTTGAAGTGCTTTCATAAGAATCGGCATTCATGGTGACGCTCGAAAATAATGCAGGTGCATATTGTCTGATTTCAAATGCTTCAAAAGATTCTAATACGATGTAAGGATGTTGTTCGATTCTATTACTACTGCTCATTATAAATGCCTGACTAACGAAAAAAACCGCAATTAGGATTGCAGATACGATAAATAAAGTTTTCATACTACATTAACAAAGGATACGGAGCTATTGTTTAAAAGTTGAATCCTTAAATTCTTCAAATCCGTTTGATGGAAAATGAACTTATATGCTGTCTTTAATACAACGCACCGATAATCCAAGACCTTTAGACAACCAATAGGTTTGAAAGCTTCCATCAAATCCAAGACTTCTTCCTAAGGCAATAGAGTCACCTTTTAACTTTTCATCAATCGATGAACTCCAGTAATATGCACTTGATCCTGAAGGGTCAAAAAATCCATTTGAATAGCGGTAGCCACCAGGAATTAAGGAAAGTCCACTTGTGTTTTTTCCGTTACTGTCGTTTTTCCAACCCACAGATGATTTGATTTTATCGGCTAGATTTGTATCGTCGCCTAAGAATTGTACAAGGGTAGTCCATTCTTCATCGGTTGGTATATGCCATCCTTCAGGTGCCAATCCTCTTTGATCATTAATGGCATACCAATTATATAATTTTCCTGATTTTGCTCCATTTTTAGAGTCATTGTAGTAATAACACCATACAGGCTTCTTCGCTTTTACTGCTGAAATCCATTCTTTTTGTGTTTTCGCCTCTGGAATTTTTTCGCCATTCCGGAACTGATCCACATCAAGATTTTGAACGGTCCATGTTTGATTTCCAATTTGAACAGGTGGCCGATCAGGTGCTTTTTTAATCGCCTCTTCTTTATTATTCTTATTTGTTGAACATGCGACAAAAGATGCGCCTAAAAATAACATACCAGTGATATAAATGAAATTTTTCATAGCAATAAATAGGTTAGTAGCTTATATCAGAATTCTCTAAATCAATAACCGTACTTCCGATTACGGCAATACCGAACCATAATTCGAAAGTTGAAATATCGAGTTTTTCAGGCCAGAGACTTTCATTATCCGTAACCGATAACAATTCAGCTTTAAATATTTTTTTGAAATAGTTTTCAATTAGAATGTCGTCATCGAAGAAATCTTCTTTAATTAAATACATTGTGGGTTCACATTGATCCTCCTCATTGAAAATACATTCTTCATCGACACTTTTAACCCAATTCCAATAGGCCTGTCTGTGATTTACTACAATATAACCTCTGTTCAATAATCGCATTATTTTTTCGTTAAATTAATTTCTTCATCACCTTTGATTGCTTGCCATTCCACTTTACTATTTTTCTTTTGTTGGATAATAAGTTTCCAGTTTACAATACCCGAATGTAACTTGTAATACTGCAACCAATCCGATTTTGAAATTAAAGCGCTTGAGCAAATGTAAGTTAAAGAGGTGTCGGTTACAAAAAGTAAAAAATTATCTTTCTGTAATTTTTTATGCTCATACAGCTTTATTGATTTACAATTTTTATCAAAACAATCCAGCCAGTTGTAAAGTGCATTGTTTGTTTTTATCGAATCTTTAAAGGTTAAATGGTACCAGATTGTAGAATCTATTCCAGTTTTTAAAACCAGTTTTTTAGCTGTTTTTGGGAGGAAACGTTCAGGGAAAAATGGATCATCGTTAAGATAAATAGAATCGTATTCCAAACCGTATAATACTGCAGTATCCTTGCTGAAACCGAAGTCTTCAACGGGCATTATTGCTGAATTTGTAGTTTTAGCTTTGTAATTTGAACTCGGAATGACCTCTTTGGCATTGATGACCTTTTCATCAACTTTTGATGAACAAGATACGGCAAGTACTGCACAACAGGCATAGAAATATGTTAAACGTTTAAGGCGCATAGCGTTTTTTGAACTTTTTGAATATCAGACAAAGAAACGTCTAAATGCGTTACCATTCTCAACATACCAGGACCAAAAGCCATTATTCGAATGCCATTTTCATTTAATGCCGCAATAATCGCTTCTCGTTTTTGAGCTTCCTTAAGCTCCACCACTACAATATTGGTTTGCACAGGAAGTACACGTTCAACCCATTTCAATTCGAGCAATGTTTCTTCGAGCATTTTAGCATGATGATGATCTTCAATTAAGCGTTCGACATTATATTTTAAAGCAAATAAGCCACCTGCAGCAATAATTCCTGCCTGGCGCATTCCACCGCCGAACACTTTACGTACTCTGCGCGATTTCGAAATAAATGATGAAGAACCAATTAAGAGCGAACCAACAGGAGCTCCGAGTCCTTTGGAAAGACAAAGTGAAATGGAATCGAAGTGTTTCGCATATTCTTTCGGATTGATTTTGGTTTCCACCAAAGCATTCATTAGGCGCGCTCCGTCTAAGTGCAAGGGTAACTTATTTTCTTTACAGAAAGCACTGATTTTTTGAATTTCTTCAAAGTTGTATATGGCACCACCACCGCGATTGGCAGTGTCTTCTAAACTTACCAGTTGTGTGAGTGGAAAATGAACGTCATCCGGATTATTAATCCATTGAGAAATTGATGTAGCGGTCAAACGTCCTCTGTCACCAGCAAGTAATCGAACGGATGCTCCACTATTCCTAGCTATTCCACCTCCTTCGTATTTGTAAATATGGCTTTCTTCATGACAAATTACTTCGCCTCCTGGTTGAACATGTACATTGATTGCAATTTGATTGGTTTGTGTTCCTGAGGCACAAAATAGTGCAGCTTCTTTTCCAAAATATTCCGCAGCAAATTCCTGAAGCGCATTAATTGTGGGGTCTTCGGAAAAAACATCATCCCCAACGGGAACGCCTAACATGTATTCCTTCATCTCCTTTGATGGCTGTGTTACCGTATCGCTTCTTAAATCAATCATAATTCGTTGTAAAATTTACGTTAAACCGAGCATTAAAAACAATTTTTATGTTTTTTTGCCCAAACAAAATTAAGAAATGGAATATATAATCGTCTGTGTAATTGTAATATTTGGTGCGCTACTCACTTTTTTTTCAGGTTTTGGATTGGGTACACTTTTACTTCCAACATTTTCGATTTTTTTTCCGGTTTCTTTTGCTATTGCCGCAACAGGAATTGTGCATTTTTCGAACAATGTTTTCAAGTTTTTACTTGTCTTTAGAAATATAAACTTCCAAGTGCTTTTAAAATTTGGTATACCTGCGCTTTTGGCTGCAATTTTGGGTAGTTATTTTTTAATATCAATTGGTGAATCTTCTATAATACATAGTTATTCTATTGGTTCGGTTAAGGCTCAAGTAACATCTTTAAAAATATTAATTGGCGCCCTGATGCTCTTTTTTGCAATTTGGGAATTTATTCCACAAGTTGAAAAATTACAGTTCTCACCAAAATATTTACCTGTAGGAGGAATTTTGAGTGGTTTTTTTGGAGGACTCTCTGGGCATCAAGGCGCTTTTCGATCGGCTTTTTTAGTTCAATCAGGATTATCGAAAGATGAATTTATTGCGACTTCAAACGCCATTGCGTTGGTTATTGATGTGGCCAGATTGTCGGTATACGCAACCGGACTCCAATTTGAAATTTTAAAAGATTCTACAGGGATTATTCTCGCTGCAACAATTGCGGCATTCTTTGGAACCTTATTGGGAAACCAAATTTTAAAGAAAACGTCCTTTAAATTTTTAAAAAATCTTGTCGGCTTGTTTTTGGCAATAATGGGTCTTTTAATAATTGCAGGAATTTTATGATTAAACCCTTATAATTTTCGGGCAATCATCAATCCGTCACGAATAGGCAGAAGTACTTCTGTCACATTTGGGTCGTTATGAATCAAATCGTTATAAGCTTTAATGATTGCTGTTTCTTTATCAGATTTATCTTCAACAACTTTTCCGGACCAAAGCACATTATCGGCAATGATATATCCACCAGATTTTACTAATGGAAATACAAGATGGTAATAATTGATGTAATTTTTCTTATCAGCATCAATGAAAACCACATCAAAGTTCTCGGTTAATTTTGGGATTTCAATAGTGGCATCACCAATAATACTGATAATTTTATTTTCCATTTTTGCGGCTGTAATGGATTCTTCAATTATTGATGTCAACTCTTCGTTGGCTTCTATGGTAATGAGTTTGCCACCGTCAACCAATCCTTCAGCCATGCATAGCGCCGAATAACCGGTGTATGACCCAATTTCTAAAATGCGTTCTGGTTTGATCATGTGCATGAACATACTTAGGACCCTTCCCTGAAAATGCCCGCTAAGCATGCGTGGTTGCAACACTTTTAAATGCGTTTTTCTGTTTAGATTGGCTAAAACATCAGATTCTGCTTGGGTATGTTCACAAACATATCGATCAAGTTTCGGGTCGATAAACTCCATATATATTAGTTTATACAAAGATTGCCAAAAGGTAGCAGGTGCGAAAGTAATTTTGCATTTTTGTTGCATGAAAACAATTCATAACCAAGGATATTTTGCAATTGGAATATACAGAGGTAAGACCGAACACAATATTGGTACCCTTTGGAGAACAGCCTACATTCTTGGAGCAAGCTATATCTTTACCATTGAAAAGCGCTATAAAAAACAAACCTCAGACGTTTTAAAAACTTGGGCTCGAATTCCAATGTTTCATTATCGTACAATGGAAGATTTTTTAAAATCCATTCCCTACGATTGCCGGCTTATTGGCGTTGAAATGACAGATGCGTCTGAAATGCTTTCAACTTTTCAACATCCAAAACGAGGCATTTATTTACTCGGAGCTGAAGATGAGGGGTTACCTCAAGAAATTATTGATGCCTGTCATTATTTGGTTAAATTACCCGGAAACAACTCGTTAAATGTGTCCGTTGCTGGAAGTATCGTTTTACATGATAGAGTGAGTAAAATTCCAGCTGATTTTCCACCGTATCATAGAGAATAATTACTTATCCGTTTCAATAATTGATTCCATTGCTTTGGAGTATTGAAACATCCAGTCGTAAATTTCACTTGTGCGGAAAGCACGCTCTAAATCTCCATGATCAGCACCGTCCACAATGGTATACTTGAGATTCGTGCCACCATTACAAGCTTTGATTGCTTTTACTATTTTTTCGGATTCAGAAATAGGTACCGCTTCATCCCTGTTGCCATGTTGAATCCAAAGGGGAACTTCTGCCAAATTGCAACCGTCATTCACGTTACCGCCGCCGCATAAAGCAACCGCTGCGGTTACCAATTCTGGATACGCTCCCGCAAAATGGAGTGTTCCATATCCTCCTAAACTCATACCTGTAACGTAAACGCGATTGGAATCGGTGTTGTATTGAGATTGAACATAGTCTAAAACACTTTTAATTTTGTCAGGTTCCCAAGATTTTCCTTTCGGTACTTGCGGTGCAATAACGATTGCAGGAAAAGTGGTTCCATTTTCGATTTCGTGTACGACGCCATATTTTTTTACCAAGTTCAAATCGCTGCCTGACAAACTCCTGCCATGTAGGAAAATCATCACAGGAGGTTGCTTATTCAAAATACTATCTTCAGGTAGGTACAACCAAAAATTATAATCGGATTTGTCTTTAACTGGTGTTAATTGACTGTAAAATACTGAATAACTGAATATTGCAAATAATAGTAAAGTGATTTTCATAGCATTGCAAAGTTAGTGATTGCGATTTAAAAACAAAATTGGATTTTACTTTGTTAGATTTGTAACTCTTCTTACTTGGGGATTTCACGAACCTGATTGAGGGATTATAAAAAGCAAAAAATAAAGTTTATGAAAAATGTAGCCCTAATAACTGGAGCGTCAAGTGGTTTAGGAAAAGAATTTGCTCGAATTCATGCTTCTCGGGGAGGAGATCTTTTACTTGTTGCAAGAAGACAAAAAGAACTCGAAATAGTGAAATCAGATCTCGAAAAAGAATTTTCGGTTCAAGTAACCGTTTTTGCAATTGATTTAACCGTGAAGGATGCAGTTGAATCGGTTATTGATAACATAAAATCCAATGGGATTTCGGTAGAATTCCTAATTAACAATGCAGGTTTTGGTGGTTATGGAAATTTTCATGAACGTGAGTTGCAGCATGAATTGGAAATGATTCGGTTGAATGTGGAGGCTTTAACCAAGTTGACACATTACCTGCTTCCTGAAATGTTGAAACGGAATTCGGGGTACATACTCAACGTTGCTAGTGTTGCTGGTTTTTTACCCGGGCCGCTACAATCTGTTTATTATGCTACCAAAGCATATGTGGTTTCATTTACACAAGGAGTAGCTGCAGAAATATCTGGTTCTGGAGTCAAAATCTCAGCTCTATGCCCAGGTCCAGTTCACACAGGATTTGAAAGTGCTGCTGGACTTGAAGGAGGTAACTTATTTAAAGGGGCTGCAAAAGCAGCACAAACAGCACTGATAGGTTACAACGGTCTTCTAAAGGGAAAACGTATTATTTTCAACCAATGGTCTTATCGTTTGCTTATCAATTGGATAGCTCCACTGATGCCAAGGAAAATGGTTGCAAAAATGGTAATGAACTTGCAACGTTTGAAATAGAAATGAGTTGCAATTAACCCAATACGTTGGTTAGATTTTGTTAACTTTGTAAAAAGTTATTCTCGAAATGCTTCTTTTCTTAAATGATATTGCTGGTTCTGAAATACTGTTAATACTTTTTTTTGTATTAATGTTTTTTGGATCTAAAAGTATTCCAGGAATTGCAAAAACCTTCGGACAAACCATACGTCAAATTAAGGACGCTTCGAGTGATCTTCAAAAAGAAATAAAAAAATCAACCTCGGAGATGACAGGAGAAATCAATATAAACAGTATTCTCAAGGAAAAAACAGAAGACTTACAACAACCTTTTGATCAAGTTTTTACGGATGTTGAGCATGCAGTGAATTATGACCCGAAGAAGTTAGATGTAATGGATGAACGTGGTGTTCAAGATATACCAGAGCCCGAAATTCAT
>JBILIM010000034.1:0-9850 GCA_044349985.1 Crocinitomicaceae bacterium | reverse complement strand
CGTCAAGTGAAACAACACTACTGTATTCGTTATCGGATGTATTAACATTCGAACCTAAATTCGTTAAAAGAACCTTATCCGGACTTTTCATCTCATTTCTGGCGTTATAACATTGCATGATACCTAACTGCGCGTACTCAACCAGTTCTGATTTTGTATTAGAGTTATCCAGGAATAATTTATAGTGTTGTTCGGCTTTTTCAAGTTGTCCATCCATGTGGTAACATTTACCTAAATGGTAATGGGCATCAATTGGGGCATAATCCTCATTGGTGTTAAAGGCATCAAATATCTTTTTTGTTTTAAGGATGCTTTTTTCGAAAAAAGGTATCGCATTACGATAATCCTGATTCATTTCGAGAAGCAGAAATCCTTTACGGTAGTTGTAATTCGCGTTTTCGGGCTGAAAGTTCAGAAGCTTATCCATTAACATATCGGCTTGAAAATAAAACCCTTCGTACAAAAGCCTTGAGTTTTCTTTCAGAAGTTGACTTTCATCGCCGCTTGAAATTATGTTTTTGATTTGTTCGTTAGTAAGTTGTGCTGAAAATTTTGAGGTAATAAGAATGCAAAGTGGTATAAAAAGAAGAAGTTTCATTCGTGTGTGTCGTTTATTAATAGCGGTGCAAAGGTAGTCAGTTTTTTACAATTCTAAATTCAGTTCTTCTATTTTTTTGATGCTCTTTTTCAGAACATTTCGATTTTACTTTGTCCTCACAAGCACAGTTGTTTAAAAGTTGCGCCTCACCGTAACCTTTTCCATAAATTCGTTCCGGATTGGAAATGCGTTCTTGGATATAAGCGGCAGAAGCCAGAGCCCGTTTCTCGGATAGCGCTAAATTATATGATGCTGTTCCCCGGCAGTCTGTGTGTGAAGCGAGCTCTACGTAAATTTCAGGATTGTCATTCATTATTTTAACGATTTTATCCAATTCAATTTGAGCATCTTCACGAATTGACGACTTGTTTAAATCAAAATAAATCGTATTCATTTTCAATGTAGCAGCGAGATCTACTCCAATCTCTGAAGGTTCCAAGGCAAAAACACATACGATTGAATCTTTATCTAAAACTTGTTCACTGAAATTAAATTCCTGAGTCAAATAACCCGTTTTGGATAGCTTAATTTTGTAAGATAAAGTGTCACCGTAAACAAGTTGAGATCTACTTGGATAAAAATGGTATCCGTTAATGATTTGTGAATCAATTACATTATCAATGTTGATTTCTGCATGAACACCATTCAATACTTTTCCAGTTTTTCTATCTAAAATGCTTATAATGTGGCGGTATGATTTTTCAGGAACAATTCTTTTTTTGATTACATCGTATACCACATCTTTTCGAATTATATCGAAGCGTTTGTCACAATCGGTTCTGAATGTTGTGGTATACAGTTCAGTCGTCCCTTCAATAGTTTGATAACCTAATTGGTAATTTCTACAGGGTTCAAGTTGTGTCAAAACATTACCGTCTCTGAATCGAGGGGATAGATAAGAACTGGTTTTGTTATCGCAGTCTGTGCACGAAAGAACAGCTTTTATATTTTCCGGTAGATTGCTACCATCTGATGTCCTAATAAAACCAGAAAGAAGTGCAGTTTGATTGAGTATGTTATCCAATTCAATTCGATAAATATCGTACTGACCGTAACCACCTTCTCGATTTGATGTCAAAAATCCATTACGACCATCAGCAGTTAAAGTGAAAAATGCCTCGTCGTAAGTCGAGTTCAATGGATAACCCATGTTTATCGATTCTTGCCAAATACCATTTTGAAGTTTACTGTATAAAATATCAAATTCTCCGGTGCTTTTTAGACCGTTACTGGCAAAAAAAAGCGTTTGATTATCGCTTGCAAGACATGGTGCTTCTTCATCAAATTCACTATTTACTCCGGGGCCAAGGTTAAAAGGTTTGTTCCAAGAGTTTTTATCATCTTTTTCCATGCAATAAATATCTCTACCTCCATAACCACCAGGTCGATCCGAAACAAAAAAGAGTTTTCTACCATCTAAACTAAGGTAACAATTTGTTTCCCAATATTTTGAATTCAAATCTTTTGTAACATTTTTTCGAGATGAGGTATAGGTTCCTTGGTCTATATTTGAAACATAAATATCCCCATTACCTGAAAGGTCTTCATAAACAAACAGTTGACGTTCATCTGAAGATATGGAAACGCAGGCGTCATTTTCCATTGCATCACAAAAAGACAACCTGCTTGCTTCATTCGATTTCTCATTTTCTAAATCCTTAATGGATATTTTATAAACGTCATCAGGATAGTTATTCAGCAAGGGATCTTTTGTCTCTTCCATTTCCTGATTTTCCCATTTTCGGTTGGATGTAAAAAACAACATTTCTCCATCAGAGGTAATTACAGGTGAGATTTCTGGATTTGAAGTATTGATGTGAGGCCCTAAATTGAAAATCGAACGATTGGTTTGTTCAATTTTGAGCTGTTTAGCCAATTCACATTGTTGTATTCTCAATTTTGATTTACTTACCAAATTTGATTTAGGATTTGATTCATTAATAAATCGTTTGTAGTAAAACAATGCACTATCTATATTTTGATTAAGTTGATGACATCGTCCAATATGATAAAACACGTCAATTGGGGCACTCTTTTCAGAGGCGGAATACATATCGTAGTTTTTATCAATCTCATTTGAAGCTTTGAGAAGAAAAGGCAACGCTTGGTTTGCATCAAGCTTAACATCGAGAAGCGTAAAACCTTTGCGATAATTATAGTTACAGCTATTAGGCTGCAATTTCAAAAGATGATCGATTATTATTTCTGACAAATAATAATAATTCTCTTGAAGTAAACTTGAAGATTCAACCAACAGAGACTCCTCTGAAGAAGAAGCTAATTTCGACCGTATTTCCTTTTCCGAAATCTGAGCAAAGGAAATTGTATTCCAGAATGTGAAAAGGAATATACTTAAAATTTGTAAAGGACTTGTTTTGAATATTTTTCTCAAAGTTCTCTTTTCGGATCGAATTGTTCTAAATAATCAGCAACTTTTTTCACAAATTGACCACCTAAAGAGCCATCAACAACTCTATGATCGTATGAATGCGATAAGAACATTTTATGACGAATTCCAATGAAGTCGCCTTCAGGTGTTTCAATTACAGCAGGAACCTTACGTATCGCGCCCAGAGCAAGAATAGCAACTTGAGGTTGATTAATAATTGGCGTACCCATGACATTACCAAAAGAACCTACATTGGTAACCGTAAATGTTCCACCTTGAATATCTTCAGGTTTTAATTTATTATTTCGGGCATTGTTAGCCAATTCATTTACAGCTTTGGTTATACCAACCAAATTCATACGGTCAGCATTTTTAATTACCGGTACGATAAGGTTTCCACTAGGCAGAGCCGTTGCCATACCGACATTAATGTCTTTTCGCTTAATAATTGTTGTTCCGCTTACTGAAACATTGATCATTGGAAAATCTTTGATGGCCTTGACAATAGCCTCCATGAAAATAGGCGTGAAGGTTATGTTTTCGCCTTCTCTCTTTAAAAATTCATTTTTCACTGAATTCCTCCAATTTACAATGTTTGTTACATCTGCTTCAACAAATGAAGTTACGTGAGGAGAGACATGTTTGGACATCACCATATGATCGGCAATGAGTTTTCTCATGCGATCCATTTCGATGATCTCATCACCCGGATTCACCGTTACGACAGGACCTTTGATTGGATTAGAGGCAGTTGGGGTTGAATCTTGAGGAATTGTTGCAATTTTTGCAGTTTCCGCAGAAACTTGATTGTTATTGGATTCAACTTGCGGATTTTGCGTAGCAACCGGATTTCCATTTTTTGATTTATTGGCAACAAACTCAAGTATATCTTTTTTCGTAACTCTTCCAGCTTGACCACTTCCATTAATTTGATCCAATTCAACAGCCGATATTCCTTCTTTTTGAGCAATACTTTTCACAAGTGGAGAGAAGAATTTTCCGCTTTCACTTTTTAATGGTTCAGTTTCTGTTGAAACTGCATTATTGGAAACTGAAGAAATGGTATTTGATTCTTGACTAGAGGCAGTTACTTCTTGAGTTACCGCATTTACAGAGCCCGTATCCGAAACGTCTGCACCATCATTACTCAATATGGCGATTACTTCTCCAACTTTAGCAACTTGATCCTTTTCGAATAACCGTTTAATTAAAACACCTGAAAATTCAGAAGGAAGTTCATTGTCCACTTTATCTGTAGCTACTTCTACCAATGGTTCATCGATTTCAACGGTGTCTCCGATATTCTTTAACCAGTTGGTGATTGTCGCTTCCGTTACACTTTCTCCCATTTTAGGAAGTCTGATTTCGATTTGTGCCATATACGAAAAGTATTAAATAAAATTCGCGACAAAAATAAGCTAAAATTCTATTTTGACAAGGATAAGATTCGTTATCGGTCAAGAAATTTAAACGATTTGAATACAATTCTCAAATCAAGACTCACCCTGTAATCTCTTGCGTAGAGTAAATTCATTTTATCCGTAAGTGTATCGTCTTTAATTGTCAAGCTATCTGTTGGATTTAAAATCCCCTTTTTAATTCTCGGTAATTGTGTTGATTGGAGCCTTGAATTGGCATATCCAACAAAAGAAAATCTTCCCATGAAAATGTTCAATAAATTTTTAAAAAGTTTCATTTTGGATTTGAAGAACAGCAATAAAAAAGGAAATAATATTATCAACGTAAAGGATAACGTGATATCAAGAATTCGTTTGTTTCGCTGACTTGTAGCATTGGCAATGGCATTGATATTTATTACATATAAATCCCCTGCAGTTTCAATAGAATTGCTGCCGATAAGATATAAACTGTCCGGTTGCGCAATTTTAAAATCTATTGAACTGGAGTCAATAATTGACATCCACGAAATAATTGTATTGGCCGTATTGTCTTTAGCGCAAAATATAATTTCATCGATATTAAAAATTTGTGTGATTTGATCAAGCCGATTTATATTTCCAATAGAACCATCCTCTTTTTCTATTCCAAGGCATACCCAATAAATGTGTTCGATATTTGGTATTGTTTGGTTTAAGATTAAACTGACACGATCAAATTCTTTTTTACTTCCAACAATGGCGAATCTTTTCGCGTGGCTTCGTGTAAGTTTAAATTTGTGTCCAACGGTAAAATGCAAAAAAACTCTGCTTGTCAAATAGTACATAAGCACAAAAGCTGCTCCAAGTAATATGTAAAGTCTAGAAAATTGCCATTCTTTGGGCAACAACGCGTAGATAACCAAAATTACCAAGGTTCCAAAAGCTACGCCTTTGAAGATATTCCATAGTTTTAATGGTTTATCATAGCCTCCATTAACCAATACGCCCAAAAGCCAAATTGTGGTGTAGAGAGGTAATGCAATCTGAATTATTCTTTCTGGAAAATCAATATTTTCGGCGCTCCAACTGTAAGTGAGGAAATATAAACCAGTTATTAATATAGAAATGTCAACGCTCGGTAAAAAAATACCTTTTAAAATGCGCGACATGATTGCTAATCCTGCTCGAAAATAAATGGCACAATTAATAAGAAACGAAAATAATTTGGCGTTTTTTTGTGAAAAATGTTTTTGGGCAAATATGACCATGGCCTTATAAAAGACAAAAACGTAGTTCACAGAGCTTTTTTTCGTGCTCTCACCTTTGTAGTGAATGATTCGAGTTTCGGGGAAATAATAGTTTTTGTAACCACCTTTTATTATTCTGTAGGATAAATCGATATCCTCACCGTACATAAAGAATGTTTCATCAAGGAGTCCAACTTTATCCAATGCAGTGGAACGCATTAACATGAATGCACCACTTAGAATTTGAATTTCATTCGTTTCAAACTCACTTAAATGCCCAAGATGATATTGACCAAAGCGTTTGGATTTTGGGAATATTTTTGAAAGTCCAAAAATTTTATAAAATGCCACTGCAGGTGTAGGTAAACCTCTCTTGGATTCCGGAAGAAACTTACCTTTACCATCTAACATTCGTACCCCTAATCCACCGGCATCGGGATGATCATCCATGAATTTACACACTTTTTTTAGCGTGTCTTCCTCAATAACCGTATCAGGATTTAGTAATAAGATGTAGTCTGCATCTGAAAGCTCAACGGCTTGGTTGTTGGCTTTGGAAAAACCTTTGTTATCCTTGTTTGCAATTAAGGAGACTTCAGGGAATTTATTTTTTACCATTTCAACAGAGCCATCAACTGAGTTGTTATCGACAACAAACACCTGACCGTTGATATCACCCAAGGCTTTTCTTACCGAATTGAGACATTGCTCCAAGAAAAACTCTACATTGTAGTTAACAATGATGATGGAAATTTTGTATTTGTGGTCGGTATTCAATTAACTCTTTATAGCAATACAGGAAATTTCAATACACACATCCATAGGCAGTTTTGCCACTTGAACCGTTTCTCTAGCAGGTGGAGTTTCATCAAAAAAGTCAGCGTATATGCTATTCATTTGAGCAAAATCGTTCATGTCTTTAAGAAAAATCGAACACTTAACAATGTCATTTTTAGTTAAACCTGCTACTTTGATTAAATTATCAATGTTCTGTAAAACCTGCTTCGTCGCTTCTTCGATTGAATGGTTTACAAGTTCTCCTGTAAAAGGATTTAAAGGAATTTGACCACTTACGTATAATGTGTTTTCAATTAGAATGGCTTGGCTGTATGGACCAATAGGCGCTGGCGCTCCTTCAATACGTATGGCTTTTTTCATTAATAATAGTTTTGTTTAATTCAGCTGAATCAAATGTTCAACATTGTAATGTATGTTATCTTTGCACAAGTTTAACAATTTTAGCTGATTTGGGTGAAAGTACTGCTGGTTGATTTTTATGATTCGTTTACTTTTAACATCGAACATTATTTGAATGCCTTGGATGTTGATGTTACCGTAGTTAAAGATGATGATGTCAATTTAGACGATATCGTTGGTTTCGACGCTATTATTTTATCTCCTGGACCAGGTTTACCTAATGAAACAAAAAATCTTTTTTCCATTTTAGATCGATATGCATCATCCCATAGAATTCTCGGGGTATGTCTTGGCATGCAAGGTATTGCGCAGTACTTTAAAGCAGAACTTTATAATTTGAATACAGTATATCACGGTAAAGTGCGAGAAATATCTGTCAAAAATAAAAATTGGTTGTTTACAGATCTCCAAAACGAAATCAATGTTGGTTTGTATCACAGTTGGGCCGTGAAAATAGATGAAAAGAGTCCATTAAGAATAGCAGCTCAAACATATGATGGTATTATTATGGCAATTGAACATGAAAAATTGCCAATATGCGGCGTTCAATTTCATCCTGAGTCCATTTTAACGGAGAATGGCATTGCTATTTTTAAAAATTTTCTTTTCCAAAAGCGCAGTTTCCAAAACATTTAATGATTTTTTTTGTTTAACTTTTTTTAATTCAAAATGAAACAATTTACAATACTACTGTTTTTGGCTTTTGCCAATTTTTCTATTGCGCAAACAGGAAAGGTAACTGGCCGCGTGTACAACGAACTCAATAATGATCCTATTTTTTATGCTAAAGTAGTAGTAGTTGAATTGAATAAAGGATTGAGCACATCCGCAGATGGTGCTTTTACAATTGATAGTCTTAAACCTGGCGTATATTCTTTTAAAGCTTCAGCTGTTGGCTTTTTGGATATGATACTTAATGATATTACGGTAACCAATGCGAGAACAGTTACCTTAGATTTTGCGCTTGAACCTGTTGCCAAAGAACAAAAAGAGGTGGAGGTAAAAGCAAAACCTTTCATGCGTAAAATCGAGTCGCCTGTATCCGTAAGAACGCTGAATGCTACAGAAATAGAACGGCAACCAGGTGCGGGTCGTGATGTAAGTAAGGTGTTGCAAGCATTACCGGGTGTGGCGTTGCGTGCAACTTTTAGAAACGACATCATCATCCGTGGAGGTTCCCCAGGAGAGAATAAATTTTATCTCGACGGAATAGAAGTCCCAAATATCAATCACTTCAGTACTCAAGGAAGCAGTGGTGGACCAGTTGGTTTATTAAATGTGAACTTCATTAGAGAGGTTGATTTTTATTCAGGAGCATTTCCTGCTAACCGAGCCAATGGTTTAAGTTCTGTAATTGCATTCAAACAAAAAGATGGTAATCCTGATGCGCTAATATCAAATTTTGCAGTAGGATCGAGCGATTTAGCACTAACATTGGATGGCCCAATTGGTAAGAAAGTAGATTTTATTTTTTCTGTAAGAAGATCTTATCTTCAACTTTTATTTTCAGCACTCAAGTTGCCATTTCTTCCTACTTATAATGACAGCCAATTTAAATTTAACTTTAAGCTAAACGACAAGAACAAGATATCCTTTATTGGACTTGGAGCTTTGGATGATTTTGTATTGAATACAAAGGTTAACGATAACGTGACTGATCCTGATCTCCTCGAAAGAAACGCCTTTTTTTTAGGAAATATTCCAACGCAAGACCAATGGAACTATACAATTGGTGTCAACTGGACGCATTTTTCTGAAAAATCGGTTCAAACCCTTGTTGCGAGTAGAAATATGCTTAAAAATCTTGCATCGCGTTATGCTGGAAATATTGAAACAGAAGCGAATAAATTGTTCGATTATGAGTCGTTTGAAGCTGAAAATAAATTGAGATTTGAGCATCAAGTTGTTCGTAATGGATGGAAATGGACGGTTGGCGCAGGATACGAATATGCAAGATATTTTAATTCTACGTTTAATAAAATTTCGATACAAGGAATTCCATTTACCATAGATTATGCTTCAAACCTCTACATGAGTAAGTTGAGTGCATTCGGTCAATTGTCAAAGGCCTTGTTTTCAGAAAGATTGAATATGTCATTAGGATTACGAACAGACGTTTCCAATTATTCTAAAAGTCTAATGAATCCTTTGGATCAATTGTCACCAATGTTCTCACTTTCATACCGATTGAACGAAAAATGGTCGTTGAATTCAAATATTGGACGTTACCACCAGTTGCCGGCCTATACAATTCTTGGTTATCGCAATGCCAATCAAGAATTGGTGAATAAAAATAACGATGTTAAGTATATTCGTGCAGATCATTTCGTTTTAGGTACAGAATATTTGACCGATTTCAATTCACGATTCTCAGTGGAGGGTTTTTACAAGAACTATAGTCGTTATCCTTTCTCAGTTCTAGATTCCATTTCATTGGCTAATGTGGGTTCAGATTTTGGGGTTGTTGGAAATGAAGAAGTGGTGTCTTCTTCTGAAGGAAGGGCATACGGTGCTGAATTTTTATACCAGCAGAAATTGCTAAAAGGGTTCTACGGGATATTGGCATATACTTTTGTAACCTCCGAATTCAAAGATAAAAACGGTGATTATCAACCGAGTTCTTGGGACAGTAAGCATATCGTTTCATTGACAGGAGGGAAGCGTTTTGAAAACGGATGGGAAATTGGCTTGCGCTGGTTGTTTTCCGGAGGAGCACCCTATACCCCTTATGATATTGCGACCTCCAGTTTAAAATCGGTATGGGATGTTTATGGAAGAGGACTTTTGGATTACAGTAAGTTAAATTCGCTGAGAGAAGATAACTTCCACCAATTAAATTTAAGGGTGGACAAAAAGATATTCTTGGAAAAGTTTTCATTAAATTTTTATTTAGACATTCAAAATTTGTATGCCTACAAGACTAAGGTTGCTCCATTGTTATTATTGGTTAAAGATGAAAATGGTGTTCCGTTGACTGATCCTAATGATCCATCGAGATATCAAACAAAATTAATTGATAACGATTCTGGAATTCTTCAAC
>JBILIM010000202.1:0-4301 GCA_044349985.1 Crocinitomicaceae bacterium | reverse complement strand
ATTATTATTGAATTTAAAGTTAAGCAAGCCAAACAAGCATCAAATAATACTAAATAAAAGAGAAATCTACCCTTCTGTTTTTTTGTTTGCCTTCTGGTGTAGTGTTCGTGTCAATTGGATTGCTCTCGCCTTTGAAGTCGATTTCAATACGATCCTCGTCCAATCCGCATTGAATGAAGAAATCAATTATTGCTTTCGCGCGACGTTCAGAAAGATCTATATTATAGGTGTCCGAACCAACGGCGTCAGTGTGCCCGGTTACCTTTATTCTTAAATCGGAATGACTTTTCACTACGCGAACCATTTTCCTTAGAAAGGCTTCATATTCAGGTTTGATTTCCGCTTTATCATGGTCGAAGTAAATGGGTTGAAAAACAAAATTGATGCGCTCCATATCTCGAATATCTGGAGCATAAAATCCCGATTGGTAATCCGAGAGCATTTTTTTATACCAACTTTGATCCGGTGTATAACTCGAAATGTTTCTTTTTTGTTTGGATTTATAAAGTACAACTTTTCCTTTGGAGCTTGTGCAATTATAACTTGCATATTCGCCAATTAAATAACCTGAGCTGTCAACATACTTCAGTTCGAAATCGTGCAAACACCATTTGTAGGTTTGGGATGGGTCCTGATTTAAAAGTTTTCGTTGAGTCATTATTAAACTGTCATTGCGATATGTGCAGTTTAAACTTTTGGTGATAAAATAGCTCGTATTGAATGTTTCTTCTCTACTTGTTCCAAGAATTCCTGTATCGGTGACTTCAATATTGATATAAATAATTTGTGAGGTTTCAATAGTTCCGGAATCACCTATTAATAAACCTTGCCAAAGTCCATTAAGATATTTTTGTCCAGTCGTTTGAAAACTGCAAAGATGTATCACAAAAAATAGGATTAAACTGTATCGCATGTTCGAATATTCGTAAATCAAAACAAAATGTTCCAAAAATTAGCTAAAATTGAACCATTCTGATGTAAGTTTGTTAAATCAATAAAATATTATGAGAAATTTCTTAAACCTCTTAATCCTTCTATTTGTCTCAATTATGAATTTAAACGCACAATCAGTTCATCAATTTAAAGTTGAGGACATCGACGGAACTATTTTTGATTTATCAAGTTTAAAAGGTAAGAAAGTTATGATTGTCAATACCGCTTCTAAATGCGGATTAACTCCCCAGTACGAGCAACTTGAGGCTGTTTACCAAGCGTATAAAGATTCAAACTTTACTATTGTTGGATTCCCAGCAAATAATTTCATGGCGCAAGAGCCTGGTTCTAATGAGGAGATTGCTGAATTTTGTCAGAAAAATTATGGGGTATCCTTTCCCATGATGTCAAAAATTTCCGTTAAAGGAAAAGATAAACACGAATTGTATCAATTTTTGACAGAGGCCGACCTTAATGGTTTGGAAGATAATGAGGTGAAGTGGAATTTTCAAAAGTATTTAATAGATGAGGAAGGAAAACTGGTTAAGGTGATCAGTCCTACCACACTTCCGAATGATCAGGAAATAATAGATTGGATAACCTCCAAATAGCACGACAAGTTAATTATTTGTTGATAAGTTCAATTTAAAAGCCTCGATGTATAGGGGGTTCAACTAGACTATTTCTTTATTTTTGTGGGTCTGTGAATAGGTCACAGCTTAAGAATTTTTATATGAGTGAAGAAATAAAGAAAGACAATTATTCTGCGGATAATATTCAAGTTCTAGAAGGTTTAGAGGCAGTTAGAAAGCGCCCCGCAATGTATATCGGTGATGTTGGAATTAAAGGTCTGCATCACTTGGTTTATGAGGTAGTAGATAACTCCATTGATGAGGCTTTGGCCGGTCACTGTGATACCATTGGTGTTTGGATAAATGAAGATAATTCGATAACAGTAAGAGATAACGGTCGCGGTATTCCAACGGCGATGCACACCAAAGAAAAAAAATCCGCATTAGAAGTCGTGATGACTGTCCTCCACGCTGGAGGAAAATTCGATAAAGATACCTATAAGGTTTCTGGAGGTCTTCATGGTGTAGGGGTGTCCTGTGTGAATGCATTGTCTATTCATTTAAAAGCAACGGTAAGACGAGAAGGTAAAATATTTGAGCAAGAATACAGTATTGGAAAGCCATTGTTTGATGTCCGTGTTGTTGGAGAAAGCGACGAAACAGGAACAGAGGTTACTTTTAAGCCGGATCACACCATCTTTGAATCTACGGAATACAACTACGATACCTTAGCAGCGAGAATGCGTGAATTGGCATTTTTAAATAAGGGAATTACCATAACGCTTACAGATCGTCGTCAAACCGATGAAAATGGGAATAACTATTCTGTTAAATTCCATTCAGAGGGAGGATTGAGAGAGTTTGCTCAATATCTTGATCGAAATAGAGAGTCTTTAATTAGTGATGTTATCTATTTTGAAGGGGAACGTGAGGGCATTCCTGTTGAGGTTTCCCTGACCTACAACACTTCTTATACGGAGAATATTCAGGCTTACGTTAACAACATTAATACCCACGAAGGGGGTACCCATTTATCGGGTTTTCGAAGAGGATTAACCAATACCTTGAAGAAATATGCTACCGATTCAGGTATGTTGGCGAAAGAAAAAATCGAAATCGATGGTGACGACTTTCGTGAAGGCTTAACTGCTGTTGTTTCGGTTAAAGTTGCCGAACCTCAATTTGAAGGACAAACCAAAACAAAATTAGGGAACCGTGAAGTAACTGCTCCGGTAAGTCAAGCTGTTTCTGAAATGCTTTCTGCGTATTTGGAAGAGCATCCAAGTGAGGCTAAAGTTATTGTTGATAAAGTAATTCTTGCAGCACGAGCGAGACATGCAGCGCGGAAGGCAAGGGAGATGGTACAACGTAAAAATGTACTTACGGGTTCTGGTTTACCAGGTAAATTGGCCGATTGTTCAGAAAAGGATCCTGCAGCTTGTGAGATATATTTTGTTGAGGGTGATTCGGCAGGTGGAACGGCGAAGCAAGGTAGAGACCGCCATTTTCAAGCCATTATGCCTTTGAGAGGAAAAATCTTGAATGTGGAAAAAGCAATGCAATACAAGATTTTTGAAAATGAAGAAATAAAAAATATTTATACTGCTTTAGGTGTGCGCATTGGAACTGAAGAGGATTCAAAAGCATTGAACTTAGAGAAGTTAAGATATCATAAGATCATAATCATGTGTGATGCCGATGTTGATGGATCTCATATTGAGACACTGATATTGACCTTCTTCTTCCGCTACATGAAAGAGCTTATCGAAAACGGTTACATTTATATTGCGACACCACCTTTATACCAAGTTAAGAAAGGTAATAAGTCGGAGTATGCTTGGAACGAAGATATGAGAGATCGCTTGATTCAAGAGTTAAAGGGAGGGGGAACCGAATCCTCTGTAAACGTTCAACGATACAAAGGTCTTGGAGAGATGAACGCAGAACAATTGTGGGAAACTACGATGAACCCAGAAAGCCGTACTTTGCGTCAGGTAACTATTGAAAATGCAGCAGAGTGTGATCAGATTTTCTCCATGCTGATGGGTGATGATGTTCCACCACGACGAGAGTTCATAGAGCGAAATGCGAAATATGCCAAAATCGATATTTAAACAGAAAACACCTTAGGGTGTTTTTTTTTGCTACTTTCGAGCAATTTAATAATAGATTAATCATCTATTAATCTAATTATAATTTATGAAAAAAATAGTACTTTCCTTTATCCTTGTTTTATCTATTCAACTTTCATTTGCCCAAAATTTTTACGATCGATCTGCAATTCAGTTAATAGAGATTTTCTTTGCTTCACCAACTTGGGATACTCAATTAGATGCAGCGGCAATAAATGATGCTTTTATTGTTGCGGATTCGGTTCGAATTAATGGAGTGGTATTCGATAGCGTAGGTGTGAAATACAAAGGAAATAGTTCATACAATCCCAATAACAATAAAAACCCTTTTCACATCGAGCTAGACTACATACATGGAAGTTACGACTATCAAGGATATACCAATATCAAACTTCAAAATGGTTATCAAGATCCATCAATGATCAGAGAGGTACTTTCCTATGCTATTCTTGAGCAATACATGGATTGTCCCAAAGCAAATTTTGCAAATGTTTATGTTAATGGAACATTACGTGGTTTATATTCCAATGCAGAGAGTATTAACGATAAGTTCAATGCGGAACATTATTATTCTGAAAATGGAAGTTTTTTTAAATGCAATCCTATAGGAGGTGCTGGTCCAGGTGGAGGAGGGGTAAGTCCTGATTTAAAATGGATCAATTCG
>JBILIM010000246.1:0-3801 GCA_044349985.1 Crocinitomicaceae bacterium | reverse complement strand
GAGGTCTGTTTCTTGGGTTAGCAGGTATTTCAAATGTAATCGAGGCGAGAATTGCCATCCAAAAAGATTATGATAATCAAGCCTCACACCACTTACAGTTGTTAAACGCATACCGGTAAAAGTATACTCACCAAAAGCGCCTGGTATGTACTCTGTTCTGTTTGAATTTAAGGAATCCACTTGTTGTGCGATAGTATTATAAACAGCACTGAAACCCACTTTTACCTTGTGATCCAAACTGCTCAGAGCACCGTCGTAGATAGCATTAAAGAACCCACGTGATTCTTGACCTTCAAAAGTTCGATTTCCAAATTTTGCGTTAAGTTCCTGGTATTTAACATGGTAGACAAGACCAATTGAATTGTTAGGATTTTTCATAAAGAATCCTGTTTTAGCAAAGGCATCAATGTGCCTTGAGTCCATAGTGACTCCGTATTTTCCATCATTAATATTCGGACGAAAGCCATTTTGTCCTCCAAATTTTTGATCCCAATAGGTATTGATTCCAAATTGAGACTCCATTTTTTTTCCTTGATAGCTCCAACGATTCATAAATGCCAAATTATTTCCTTTGGGCACATCGCGAAACCCATCGTGGTTGTGATCAATATCACCGAACATTCCTGATGCATGTACAAAAGAACCCGTACTCCATTTCTCGGATATAATTTGACCTGCATTTGTATTGAATTCAGCACGACCAAAGGCGCTTGCATATCCATTTAGGTATACCTTTTCCATTTCAACAGGTTTTTTGAGTTCGATATTTATCAACCCCGCCATGGATTCGAATCCGTTTACCACATTACCCGTTCCTTTCGTGATTTGCATCGATTCTATCCATGCTCCAGAGAGTGCATTCAATCCAAATGCGCTTTCAAGTCCTCTTAAAAAAGGTATGTTTTCCTGTTGTATTTGAGTGTAAACACCATCAAGACCCATCATTTGTATTTTTTTTGCACCAGAAACAGCATCCGTAATGTTTACATCAACAGATGCATTGGTTTCAAAGGATTCGGATAAATTGCAGCAGGCAGCTTTTCGCAATTCGGCAGAGGTAAGCTCTTCAACATGCAGTGTTTTCAGCCGAGAAATGGATTGCCCTTTTTCTTTCATTCCAATTACGACCTCGGGCAGCAGTTTGTCTGAATACAATAAAACATTTAAGGAAATAAATTTGTCCTTTTCAGTTACCTCTAATGTGTCTGATAAGTACTTATTTGCTTTAAAAATAAGTGTATCAGGAAGACTTTTAGAGAGTGCAATTTCAAATTTACCTTCCTCATCTGATAAGGAATAATCACCATTTGATTTGAGCATAATTTTTGCTCCGGAAATTGGTATTTTTCCTTTTTCATTGTACCCAAAAACAACTCCTTTTAATTGGGCATTTGCTGTGTTAAATAATACAGAACACAGCGTAAACAAAATGATTTTTTTCATAAAATATAACATTATAAACGAACAAGAAATGAGCTGTTGTTTATGAAGTTAAATTCTAAAAACTTGATTTTTAATCAGTAAGGATTTACCGAAGTGTTTTGGAGGCGGATTATTGTACTTGTGTATTGCGAAAGATGGAATCTTTTCAGAATGCATCACGAATTGAAAAGTATGGTCATATAGTACTACACTCTCGTTAAATTCTAAATCGTGTTTATCATTACAATAATCTAAGGCTACTTTAAATACCTTAAATTCATCTGAACAACAATCGTCTTTAATTGATTTTTCCTGTTCTATTTTGGTTTTTTTACAGCAAGCGGGTAAGGTAGATTCTGGAACTTCTTCATTCTGACAGTGCTGTTGTGTATTGATAAAGTAAGAGGTGTACAGTCCATCTTCTTCACAATAGTGTTTAAAAATGGCCATACCTACATTACCCAGAAAGAGGTAAGTAATTAAAACGCTAACTAGAATTGATTTTAGCAACTTCACTAAACAAATTTAAGCGTTAAATTGTCATAACAAAAATAAATTTCGTCCCTATTCTTGGAAGTTTAAGTTAAGTTTGTAAAAAATAAATTTATGAATGTTCCGGTAACTGTTTATGCTGAAATGACCCCTAATCCGTCAACGATGAAATTCGTTGCGAATAAATATCTATTGATTACAGGTGATTCTGCTGAGTTTTCGTCGAAAGCAGCTGCAAAAGGATATTCCCCAATGGCTGAGGAGCTTTTTAATTTCCCATTTGTGAAAAATGTTTTTATTGCGGCAAATTTTGTTACGATAACCAAAACAGATAACGTTCCATGGGATTTCATCAACATGGAACTCAGAGAGTTTGTCAAAGAATGGGTGGGAAGCGGAAAAGATGTTCTAATCCAAATGCCCCCTGTAAATGCAGTATCAGAAGATGAAAATAAGCCTGCAAAGGTTTACGCACCTTCTGAATATGATGATGCCATTAAGAATTTGTTGGATGAATATGTCAGACCAGCCGTAGAGAACGATGGCGGAGCGATAGAATTTCGGGGATACGACGACGGCGTGGTTACCGTTGCCATGAGAGGTTCTTGTGCAGGTTGTCCTTCATCTACTGCTACGTTAAAGGGTGGCATTGAAAATTTATTAAAATCCCATTTGCCCGAGGTAAAAGAAGTTGTTGCTGAAGCGGTTTATTAATTAGAGCCAGGAGAACATCGATTCAAGATCCTTCGGTTTTACCCATTGGCCCATTCGTTCCAAAAGCATTGCCTTTAATTCTTCCTCGGAGTAGACATCCTTTCCTTTTTCATCGTAGGTTAAAATCCCTACCGGTAATTCTATAGCTTGCACTTCTTTAGCGAAATAAACAACACCTCCATCCTCAGTTGCCAAGCCCAAAATAGCACCTGGAAGCCCCTCGAAACCTTCAGGCCCCATTGATGGGACGATGTCGACAGCAAACCAAGCGTAAATTCGGGTAGTGTCATTCATTTGCCAAATGGCTTTCCGACAATTATAGCCGCTAATTTCTCGCTTGCTATCGGTAATTTTCCAAGAACGCTCGTCCATAGTATCCTTCAAGTAAGCGGCGCTACCCCATAAATCCATCATAATGAATTTTTCTCTCGAATTGCTGTTTTGATAAACGGTATTTCTTGTAGTTAAAAATTTCATCCAACCACCATCAACAGCTTCTTCTTCTTCAATTGGACGAAAAACCGAGGAGGAGTCATTAAAAAACAATTCGAAATTTTCGATTCGGTATTTGTTTTCCTCTGTGATAAAATTTTTCATTCTTGGATTGTCACCAAAACGTTTTTTGAGGTTGGTCTTTCGTTCATAGACAATTTTACCGGTGGTGATAAATTGCGCCACGGCATTATTGGCTATGATTGTTAGTGAAACAACCAGTATAATTTTATTAATGCCAGCCTTTAAAGTCATCTTCTTTCGTTTTACGGTTGTTAAATCGATAGTTCAATTTTAATAAGAAATAGCGCGAAATAATTGTAGTACGATAATCTTTTACGATGTTTCCGTTCACCTCCCTTTGCGCGTTAATGTTTTGGTTCAGAAGGTCATTTCCAACGATGGAAAGCGTTAAGTTTTCTGTTGACAAGAATTTCTTACTGATTTCTGCATCCCACACAAAGAATTGGAAGTTGTAAAACCCTTCGCCTTTTTGAGTGTTTTTCGTGAAGTTCCCTTCCGACTTAATCACAAATCCAAAAGGTAAGGTCCACTTTATACTTGCTGAATAACTCTGAGAGGTGAAAGGAGTATTTGAAACGGTACTTAAAGAACTTACGGGATTATTGTAGGCAAAGGATGAATTTAATTCAATTTCTAGAGAATCCCACTGAAAATCAA
>JBILIM010000245.1:0-3809 GCA_044349985.1 Crocinitomicaceae bacterium | reverse complement strand
TCGTGATTTACCAATGCTTTTGAATGGTACCCCAGGAGTTTATGCAACTCAAACCGGAGGTGGTGATGGTGATGCTCGAATCAACGTGCGAGGATTTGATCAACGAAATGTGGGCGTCATGATTGATGGTGTTCCTGTAAATGACATGGAAAACGGTTGGGTATATTGGTCCAACTGGTTTGGTTTGGATGCAATTACATCAACAATGCAGGTGCAAAGAGGATTGGGCGCAACAAAAGTTGCGATGCCTTCAATAGGTGGTACAATTAACCTCATTACGCAAGGAGTTGGTAACAAAAAAGGACTTTCATTCAAGCAGGAATATGGAACAGGTCAGCTACTAAGATCAACGTTTGCATACAATTCTGGAATGTCTGAAGAAGGTTGGGGATTGACGGTTTCCGGATCCTACAAACAATCCCAAGGTTGGGTAGATGGAACCCCAAGTCAAGGTTTTTTTGGATACATGAAAATTCAGAAAAAAATAGATAAACATCTGGTTTCACTCTCGGCTTTCGCTGCTCCACAGCAGCACGGTCAGCGTTCGTTTAACCAAGCCATTCAATATTGGGACGCAAATGAAGCCAATCAAATTGGTGCGCCATTGGATTCAAGTTCCGTGTTTTTTGACCAAGGTGTTCGTTTTAATCAGCATTGGGGTTATCGCACGGTGAATGGAGAAAGAGTCGTTCAAAATGAGCGCTTGAATTATTACAACAAACCTCAAATAACGCTTAAAGATTTTTGGAAACTGAATGATAAGTTTTCAATTTCTAATATTGCCTATGTCTCAATCGGTAGAGGTGGCGGAACAAGATTATCCAATTCGTCAGTATTAAGAGATTCAACAGGACAAATCGATTGGGATGGTATTGTTCAATCTAACCAGTACAATTCACTTTTTGGAACGCCAAACATCGACCCCCTTTACAGTCCGGATTTAATAAAATCTTCGCAGGTATTGATTGCCAGTGTGAATAACCACTTCTGGGCAGGTTACCTAGGACAATTCAACTACGAATATTCGGATGAATTGACCATTTCAGGAGGACTGGATTACAGGTATTATCAAGGTGGACATTATCAAGAAATAAAAGACCTTTTAGGAGGTGACTATTATATTGAAACCTCCAATCAGAATTCAATCAATCCTATGAAAGTGGTTGGGGATAAAATTGCCATGAATCCATTTAACAACCACCGTGACGGTTTGGTGAATTGGGTGGGTGCTTTCGGGCAAGCTGAATATAGTGGCAGCAGGTGGACTGGTTTTCTTAATTTGTCGTTCATTTACAATGGATACAAAGGAATAGATTATTTCCAAAAACGTCAATTGGATTTAGGAGATACCACCCTTTACATCGGTAACGAAGCCGTTGAATACAATGGTCAAATTTACAACACCACATCAGAAGGACTTGAATACAATAATACAGGTTGGAAATATTTACCAGGGATGACTTTCAAAACAGGGGGAAGTTATGCCTTAAACGAATTCTCAACTGCTTTTTTAAACGTTGGCTATTTGTCTCGAACGCCTCAATTCAGCAATGTTATCGATAACAATACCAACAAGTTTTTCGATTTAATTTTAAATGAAAAAGTATACGCCATTGAGGGAGGTTACAACTTTTCCAACGAGCGATTTGGTGTAAATGTCAATGGATACTATACCATTTGGCAGAACAAACCCTTCCCATTTGGTGTAGCTGTTCCCGATCCAAATGATCCAACAGAATTTATTCGCATCAATATAAATGGAATGGATGCACGACACATGGGTGGAGAAATTGATGTTGCCTATAATTTTAATAAAAAATGGTCTTCTGAATTGATGTTTTCTATTGGAGACTGGATTTGGACATCCGAAGACAGTGTTTTGGTTCCGCAATATGATAATTTCAAGTTTACGTTTGATGCCGCTGGTGTACATGTTGGAGATGCTGCACAAACAGCTATTTCAGCAGCGGTAAGGTATGAACCAACAAAATCACTTTATTTTAAATTACAATACCAGTTCTTTGATCGCTATTACGCACAATTTTCCCCTTTCGACTTACAAGGTGAGAACGGTGGAAGAGATTCTTGGAAATTACCATCTTACTACCTATTGAATCTTTTCGCAGGATACCGAATTGACTTAGATAAATTTGACATCATTTGTTCTGGAAATATTAGTAACCTTTCTGATATAGGTTCACTATTCAATTCCTCAACATTAAGAAACAATTTCATTTCGGATGCCACAGACAACGCAAATGACATTTATAACAATTTCGATGCACAATCCGCTACAGTTATGTTTGGACAAGGATTCAGATTCAATGTGTCTCTCGGAATACAATTTTAAATAAACAAAAACATGAAAAAAATCTTTACAATTGGCGCTATAATCCTTGGAATTTCTTGCGCTCATGCACAAACCATTTCTGATGCACGTGCAATGGGGATTGGTCAGACAGTTACCATACGTGGTGTAGTTACGAATGGTTCTGAATTAGGGAGCATACGTTATGTTCAAGATGAAACGGGTGCGCTGCCAATATATGGCACTGGACTTAATTCATTGTTACGTGGAGATTCGGTTACAGCAACAGGTCCTTTATTCGATTTTAGTGGCTTACTCGAGATTTCCCCTACAGCATCATTTATAGACCACGGCGCTGCACCTGGAGGATTGCCGACACCATTAAACATCCCCTTGTCTGCCGCAAACGAGTCAATTGAAGCACAATTGGTGCGTGTTGACAACGTGACTTTTGTTCAAACAGGTACTTTCGCAACAGGAAATAGTACGGTACAAATTACTGATGGTTCTACCACATTTGATGTAAGGATTAATGGTTCAACAAATATCGATGGTACAGCGATCCCTGCAGGGCCTGTTTCAATCGTTGCCCTTGTTGGACAGTTTAACGCCAACTATCAACTGGTACCGCGGGATTTGAACGACATCTTTGCATACGTTGCACCGCAAAAGGAAATCAATGTTAAATTATCCGGCTCTACAGTTCTTACGAATTCAACATACGTAGTTGGTAATGCAACCTCAACGCAAGTAACCATTCAAAATCTCGGAGTTGGATCATTATCGGTATCTGGGGCGACTATTACAGGTCCTAATGCAGGTGATTTTTCAATTACAGTTGCACCTGTTGCGATTGCTGGTAACGGTTCTCAGAATTACACCTTAAACTTCAACCCTACTGGAACAGGTACAAGAACAGCAGTACTGAATATTGCTTCTGATGATGCAGATGAAAATCCATATGTAATCAACCTTTTGGCAATTGGAACAGACAATTTAGCAACACAACCAACGTCAAATCCAACAGGATTAACCTTCCCATTGGTAAAAGCCTACACCATTGGAGGACAATACAATGCTGGCGTTAATGCTGAGAAATATCTCGTTCTTTGGAAAAATGGAAGCCCACTTACAGGAACACCAATTGATGGCGAAACCTATAAAAGAGGTGATGTAGTTGGTGATGCGCGTGTTGCATACGTAGGTCCGGGAATGTCTTTCACGCCTAGAGGAATTATTGCCAATCAAACCTATTATTTTGCAGTATATGCGTTTAATGGTCCTGATGGATTCGAAAATTACCTGACTACAAATCCTGCAACTGGAACCGTAAGCAGTCAAGGTCAACAAATAGGAAATTACTATAACGGCATCAGTGTAGCATCGAATACCTTGGTTGGTGATCTATCTACTTTGATTAATCCACATACCGTTGTATCTTATTTCAACTACAAACAAACCATGATGAATCAATTTGAGATTCGTGATACTACAAATGGTC
>JBILIM010000244.1:0-3820 GCA_044349985.1 Crocinitomicaceae bacterium | reverse complement strand
GACTGGGGTCAGAAATACTTATTGCAGGTATAGCTTTCCGATTGTTACGATACCTACCTGTTAATTCCTCCGCAAAATGCATGGCGTCGCACATTGAACCTCCATTTCCGCAACTGATAATTTTTTTACCGGTTAAAATCGCTTGGGACATTGCCATAGCGGCTTGCTCTATTTTAGCATGATTTTCAGCACTATTAAATTTGTTGAGGACTTCTTGCGCTTCATCAAAGTGGGCAGCGATACGGTTTGCGTTCATTTACCAGTTTTTTGTAAAATTAAGGAATTTAAGTTTCTGTGTTCAATATTGAATAAAACACAATAAATTTACAAAGATTGATCTTTAGAATTATGTCTCATTTTGAAAATAAAGTGGTTTGGATTACCGGAGCTTCCTCCGGAATAGGTATGGAATTGGCTTTATTGCTTGCGTCTCTTGATGCCCATGTGGTTTTGTCTGCTAGAAAAGAATCTGTGTTGCATGAGAATCAATTAAAAATGAAAGAACCCGAAAGACATTTTGTTGTACCACTTGATCTTGAAAATCCGGATAGTTTTAGTGATAAAGTCCAACAGGTTGTTCGCAAATATGGCAGAATTGATTTTCTTTTTTTAAGTGGAGGAATGAGTCAGAGGTCAGAGGTTTCGGAAACGCCCTTATCTATTGACAGAAGGATAATGGAGGTCAATTATTTCGGAAATGTTGGATTAACAAAGGCCGTATTGCCAATAATGCATCAGCAAAAGTCGGGTCATTTTGTTGTTATTTCGAGTATCGCTGGAAAATTTGGTTTCTTTTTGCGCTCGGCGTATAGTGCTTCCAAACATGCTTTGCATGGATTTTATGAAAGTCTAATGTTGGAGAATGAACAACACCATATTGGTGTTACCCTTGTTTGTCCGGGTAAAATAAATACCAATATTTCAGTTAATGCACTTAATGCCGCCGGTGAAACGCACGGAATAATGGATCATAATCAAGCGAAGGGAATGCCAGCAGATCAATGTGCAAAATTGATTGTTAAAGCGGTGACACAAAAAAAGAAAGAAATTCTTATCGGAAACAAAGAAATCTATGCGGTGTACATCAAAAGATTTTTACCCAATTTGTTTTGGAAAATTATCAAGAAGCAATCAGCAACTTAGTTTGACCAAGTGAATAACGGTCTATGCTGCATGAGTACGTTAACATCATTTCGTATGGATTTTAGTTTCTGCTCATCGTTCATGTTCATGAGAACACTGTCAATCAATTCAACGATTTGAGGAATTTCATTCAATCCGATGCCTCTTGACGTTATCGCAGAAGTTCCAATACGTATACCAGAAGTAATGAATGGGGATTCGGTATCAAAAGGAACCATGTTCTTGTTGACCGTTATATCCGCTTTGACAAGTGCGTTCTCTGCATCTTTACCATTGATACCTTTGGATCTTAAATCAATCAACATGGAGTGATTCTCTGTACCTCCAGATACGATATGGTAACCTTTTTGAATAAAGATTTCAGACATCAATTTTGCATTCTCTTTCACCCGTGTCATGTAGGCCACATATTCAGGGGATAAAGCCTCAAAGAAAGCGACGGCTTTGGCTGCAATAACGTGTTCAAGAGGACCACCCTGGATACCCGGGAATACAGCAGCATCAAGAAGAGCAGCCATTGATTTTAAATTCCCATTATTCCATTTTAATCCAAATGGATTGTCAAAATTATGACGCATCATAATTACACCACCTCTCGGTCCACGCAACGTTTTGTGTGTAGTAGTGGTTACGATATGACAATACTCAAGTGGATCGTTTAACAATTTAGCTGCAATTAATCCAGCTGGATGTGAAATATCGGCAAGCACAATTGCACCTATTTTATCAGCTACCTCTCGAATTCTTTTATAGTCCCAATCTCTGCTGTAGGCTGACGCACCACAAATAATCATTTTAGGTTTTTCAGATAGTGCCTTTTGTTCCAAAGCATCATAATCTATCAAACCTGACTCTTGACGTACACCATAAAAATGGGGCTGGTAGAGCTTCCCTGAAAAATTAACTGAGGAACCGTGAGTAAGATGTCCACCATGAGATAAATCAAATCCCAAGATTTTGTCTCCGGGTTGTAAACATGCCAAAAACACCGCTGCGTTGGCCTGCGCTCCAGAATGGGGTTGAACATTCGCCCAAGTTGCACCAAACAATTCACACAATCTGTCTATCGCTAATTGTTCTACCTCATCAACAACTTGACATCCGCCATAATATCTTTTTCCGGGCAAACCTTCGGCATATTTATTCGTTAGAACGCTACCCATTGCCTGCATCACTTCATCACTAACAAAATTTTCGGAAGCAATAAGTTCTATACCACTAAGTTGTCTATGTTTCTCTTTTTCGATAAGTTCTTTTATCTGACTATCCGATTTCATTGTACTTAATTTGGGTTTTGTAATTGTCTTCTAAAATCATTGTTAATCCTTCGGTTAGAGAGGTCATTGGTTTAAAACTGGTGAGTTTGTGTAATTTATCAGAACTACCAACTCTTCGTTCAACCTCGTAATCATAGCGTTTTTTTGGAGCTTCGAGATAAGTTATAGTCGAAGAAGATTCCGTTAAAGACTTAATTTTTTGTGCCAAATCTGTGATGCACCATTCTGCCTCATTTGCTATATTTACAATGTGACATCCATTAACCTGCATTAAAAGAACACAGGCTTCAACGGTATCATCTATGTAAGTGAAATCTCTAGTTTGGTTCCCACTTCCAAAAACAGTGATGTCCTCATTCGATAAAGCTTGTTCGAAAAATCGAGGTACAACCATTCTATTGTCTTGATTTTTACCATAGACATTAAAGAATCTTAAGGAAACAACATTTAGTCCCTTTTCTTCATGATGGGATGCCAAATATATTTCATTGTATCTTTTTGCCATTGCATATGAAGTTCTTGGATCTACAAGTACCTCTTCAGTTAGCGCATTTTCGATAGCCGAATGTCCATAAATTCCGCTTGTTGATGCATACATGATTTTTTTTACGTTGTTTACAAATGCTGCTTCAACAACGTTACGGGTGCCAATTACCTCAACATCCATAGTTTCGACAGGATTATCAGCGACGATATCTACACCCAATACTGCTGCAAAATGAAAAATAATATCGCAATTTGCACTAGCCTCAGTAACTAATGATAAGTCTCTAACATCACCTTTGATAAATTTTACTTGGGAATAGGTATCCTTGTCTAATTTATTTCCACGAAGCAGTGAATCGAGTATTACAATTTCATGACCATCTCGAACCAATCTTTTGGCCAAGTTACTTCCGATAAATCCGGCTCCGCCGGTAATAAGTATTTTCATAGTACTACAAATATGCTATTTTTCAATTATAAATCTTTTAATACCAGATAATTTATGCGTTAATTGTCCAGTTTTACTATTCGTTATTCCCTTTTCATCAAATTGATCCCAACGTACCCATCCTGAAGCATGAATTATTTTATCTTTTCCATCTAGAATTCCAACGTGAATTATTTTTCCATCCTTATTTTCGAAAAACGCAACATCGCCCTCTTTAATGTTAGAGATTGCAATTGCTTCTCCTTGTAGGTACTGATCTTTTGCATCCCGAGGTAAAAATGTATGGTAAAATCTGAAAACAGACTGCACAAATCCAGAACAATCTATTCCAAATATGGATTTACCTCCCCACAAATAAGGCGTGTTTATATAGTTTGCCGCTAAATCAATGAGATCTGGAATATCTAGCTCTGTTAAATGGGTAATTTGGTAAACATTTTTACCAATCGAAAATGATTGTTCATTA
>JBILIM010000243.1:0-3831 GCA_044349985.1 Crocinitomicaceae bacterium | reverse complement strand
TTTGATATTCGGCATTCGTTTGGTTGGTTATTTCTTGCACTTTTCCATCGACCAAGGCACTAACACCACCAATAAGATTCCTGAATGCTATTATGTTATTTTTTATGAGATAGTCTTCCGGTTGATAATTTGCCAATTGAACTTTTTCACCATCTTGATATGCAAATACAAATGAATTTTCTTTCCAAATCAAGATATCATCCTTCACTTCCCAAAAAGAAGCCGAAAAATTGGACAATTGTTCTTTATTACCGTCTTTGCAATATATCAAATTACCGTTTAAGTCTTCGTATGCTATGAAACCTCTTCCTGCTTTATATTTGTTCATGAAAAAGGACTCGACATCTAAAAAATTACCCTTTTCAAAAAGTGCAAATGTTCGTGTGGTTGGATCATTGAAACACAAAATATCTGAACCCACATTAAATTCAATGTTACCATTCCAAACACCTAAATCATATATTTGACCTTGCCAAAAAATTTTATAAAAATCTCCATTATCCTTGAAAGCAATGATATTATCCCCAATTGCTGTAGGCATATACAAATCTCCTGTGACTTGATACAACTGAATGATTTGCTTGTTCCAATACACATTTATCGAATTGTACCTGGTATCCTCGAAAACAATTAAACTGTCTTTAACTACATAATTTCTGGCAAAATAGGTTAATGTTTTGAGTTGACCTTCATCCCAGCAATTTAATGTTGGACCGATATTGTATGCCAAAAGATGGTCTGAGACTTGGTATTCAACTGACATTGGTGTTACGTCCGTTCTTTTTTCCCCATCATAAACCCTTAAATTACCTCTTGTATCGATGTAAGCAACGAGCTCATCACCTGCCTTAAACTCTTTAATCTCCTGAAATTCAATCTGATGAAAATTTTCACCTTTAAAAGATCTAAAATAATTATTGAAATCTTGAAACGGCACCACATTTTGACCCAAAACTACTGTTTGGAAACCTATTAGAATAAGCAATAAATTTTTCATCAATGAAAGTTAGCAATTTTTAAGCCACGTGCAAAATTCATTTGAATATTGTCTGGAAGAGAATCAATTAATCCGGAAAAGAGCTTTATTTTTGTACTCAAACTATACAATATGAAATTTATTGCAATCGCTCTAATTTCTTTGTTTTCAATTTCTTCATTTGGGCAAAGAAAAATAGACTTTACAGAGTACGACCTACCGAATGGAATTCATGTCATTCTTCATGAAGATAAAAGCACACCCATCGTAGCGGTATCCGTTTTGTACCATGTTGGTTCTAAAAACGAAAACCCAGAACGAACAGGTTTTGCTCACTTTTTTGAACATTTATTATTTGAAGGATCGGCGAATATAGGAAGAGGAGAATACAGTGAAATTGTGGAGCGTAATGGTGGTGCATTAAATGCAAATACATCACAAGACCGAACTTATTATTACGAGATCTTGCCTTCAAACCAACTTGAACTTGGACTGTGGTTAGAAAGTGAGCGCATGTTACACGCAAAAGTTGATAACACAGGCATTGAAACACAAAGAAGCGTAGTAAAAGAAGAAAAAAGACAACGTGTAGACAACCAGCCCTATGCATCCTTTTCAAGTGAAATGTTTAAACGTATGTTTGTTGAGCACCCATACAATTGGGTTCCAATTGGAAGCATGGAGCATTTGGATGCGGCTGAAGAAAGTGATTATGTGAATTTCTATAGAACGTTTTATGTTCCAGAAAATGCAACCTTATCGATTGCTGGAGATATTAATATCGAACAGGCAAAAAAATGGATAAGTCAGTATTTTGGGACTATCCCTTCAGGACAAGCGATTAATTTATATCGAGATTTTGAAAATTTGGACGATAGTGCATTTGAAAAATCCTATGGTATATCCAAATCGAAATTTAATTCGTCTGATTTTTTGAACAGTGCTGATCCTGATGCAAAAAAAATAATAGCGAAATACACCTCAATTGCTGTATCTATTCCTCGTCCGGAGAAGGATGTTTCACAACTCCCTGGAATTATTACGGATACTATTTATGACAACATCCAATCACCAGCACTTTTTATGGGATTCAAATTCCCTGACCAAAATCATCCGGACAGCTATGCTTTGGATTTGATGAATGAAGTACTTTCTGGAGGATCGAGTTCGCGAATTAATAAGACATTGGTAGAAAAAATGGAATTGGCCATTTATGCATTTTCGTACAATTATGGTTTGGAGGATGCTGGTACAGGAATCTTTGCCGCAATTGCTGGACAAGACATAGAATTAGCAACTATTCAAGGTGCTTTTGACGAACAAATTGAAAAAATCAAAAACGAGCTAATTTCCGATGAAGAATTTCAAAAAATACGCAACCAGTACGAAAACAGTTTGGTGAGTTCCAATGCCTCTGCTGCTGGAATTGCAGAAAATTTAGCCGATAACTATGTTTATTTTGGCAATACGAATAGAGTCAACACTTTACTCGACAACTATTTAAAAGTTACCAAGGAGGACATTCAAAGGGTAGCGCAAAAGTACTTAACGACAGATAAAAGGGTAATCTTATACTATTTACCTAAACAATAATCAAGACATGAAAAATATTTTAATCATTTTAGCATTTATCCCAGGCGTTGTATTTGGTCAAATTGATCGTTCAAAACGCCCTGAACCGCAAACAGCTGCAGTTTTAAACATTAAGGATTCTGAGGTTTTCAAACTCAGTAATGGGATTACCGTCATCCTTTCTGAAAATCACAAATTACCGCGAGTTTCTTTTGATTTGGTTATGAATGGAACACCGCAAATTGAAGCAAAAAAGGCAGGTGTTTCTGACATGTTTTCTTCATTATTTCTGAACGGAACAACCAATAGGACGAAGGATCAATTGGATGGTGCAATCGATTTTATTGGTGCATCATTAAATGCAAGTGAGAATTCATTATCAATGTCTTGTCTTACCAAGCACATGGACAAAGGTTTGGATTTAATGGTAGATGTTTTGAAAAACGTAAATTTTCCCGAAACGGAATTTGAAAGAATAAAAAAAATGATGAATTCCCAATTGGTGAATACCAAATCGGATCCTGATGGTATGGCATCTAATGTTGAATACAAGGTTAATTTTCCGAATCATCCTTTTGGAGACGTTATGACCGAAACCTCATTAAATGCAATCAGTAGAGATGATGTCATTGAATACTACAAGACCTATTTTACACCGGATAATTGTTTTTTAGTTATTGTTGGCGATATCACTAAAGAAAAAGCAACCGAAATTGCAAAAAACTACTTCGAAAATTGGCAAGGACAAGCTGCCATTAAAACGGAAATTGGCAAGGGTGATTTTCACAAAGGAAATCAAGTATACTTCGTCAAGAAACAAGGAGCAGTGCAATCCGCAATTCGTATAACATTTCCTTTAGATATTAGAACGGGGGATGCGAATCAAATTCCTTTAACTGTTACCAACAATTTATTAGGTGGGAGAGGATTTGGAACCCGTTTAATGCAGAATTTAAGAGAAGACAAGGCCTATACCTATGGATGCTATTCATCGATGAATATTACTGAAAACGGTTCTTGGGTTTCAATAAGTGGTAATTTCAGAAATGAAGTGACCGACTCGGCAATAACAGAAATTTTGTATGAAATTCAGCGAATTTCCGAAGAGCCTGTTGATTCAGAAGAACTTGAATTGACTAAATCAACGATGAATGGCAGTTTTTCGAGATCTTTGGAAAGTCCGCAGACCATTGCACGTTTTGCATTAAATGTCATTCGATACAATTTAGAAAAAGATTATTACAAAAACTATCTGAAAAGATTAGAAAGTGTGAGCGTTTCCA
>JBILIM010000242.1:0-3838 GCA_044349985.1 Crocinitomicaceae bacterium | reverse complement strand
ACCCTTTTTAAATATAAATGAAGAAATAATGGATTACGTAACTATTTCACCCAATCCTTCAAGCGGGCCTGTTGACATAGCAGGATTCGCTACAATTAATCAAATTCAGATATACAGTTCAGATGGAAAATTAATCCAAACACACTTTCCAAATGCTTTAAATTATCAAATCACTGACTTGAAATCGGGTATGTATTTCATTGAAATTCAAATAGATTATCAAAAAATCAATTCTAAATTTATTCAATTATAATTTCAAGTGGAAAGAATTTATAATTTTGAGCTTTATAAAATGACAGAATGAATTTATCAGGTATCATTTCAATTTCAGGAAAACCAGGGCTATATAAAGTTGTTGCCCAAGGAAAAAACAACATCATTGTAGAATCACTTGTCGATAAAAAACGCTCGCCAGCGTATTCAACTGACAGAATTTCATCATTAGACGACATTAGTGTATACACTACTGAGGAAGACGCTCCATTGAAAGGTATTCTTGAGGCAATTTACAAAAAGGAGAACGGTCAAAGTTGCCCTTCGCACAAAGAGGATTTAGGTATTTTAACGAATTACTTAAAAGAAATACTTCCAAATTACGATGAAGAGCGAGTATACCCTTCAGATATTAAAAAGATTTTTCAATGGTATAATCTTTTACTTTCATCGGGAAATCTGGAATCTGAAGATGAGGAAACTTCGAATGCTGATGCTCAAGAAGAAAACGATTCAAGTAAAGAGTCAAAGAAAATATCAAAAACAGATAAGAAAGAACCAGTTAAAACTGTGAAGGCTACTAAAGCGGTTTCAAACGATAAAGCAAAAGTAACAAAGTCTGCAGCACCAAAGAAAACGGCAACTACGAAAACCGGTTCCAGCAGAGGGAAATAAAAAAATAAAAATAGTTAAAGTCGGTTTTTCCGACTTTTTTTTTGACCAATTATGAAAATAGAAAAATCAAAAAGAAATTTTATCGCTAACGATTTAAATCTAAATTCTTGGGAAGCAATTGAAACATATTATCAAGATTTGGTTGATCGAAAAATCGATTCATTAGAGGAATATGAAAAATGGCTTAAAGACCGAAGTGAATTAGATGCTGTAATTGAGGAGAATGCTGCATGGCGATATATCAAGATGACTATTGATACATCCAATGATAAACTGACAGAGGATTACACTTTTTTTGTAACTGAAATTCAACCGAAAGCAGCCCCATTTGAGGATTTATTGAATAAAAAAATGGTGGGTTATGACTATTTCAACACACTAAAGTCAACCGAAGCTTATGCGATTTATTTCAGAGCAATATCGACCTCATTGGCATTATACAGAGAAGAAAACATTCCAATAGAAGCCGAAATCAATGAAAAAAGTCAACTTTTTGGGGCAATCAGTGGTGCGCAATCTATAGAACATCTTGGTGAACAAATTACGATGCAAAAAGCTTCGAGCCTTTTGAAAGAACCTAATCCTGAATTGAGAAAAAACATTTTTCAAAAAATGGCGTCACGTCGAAAGGAAGACGTTATCAAGTTGGACGAATTGTATTCCGAATTGATTTTGAAACGTCATCAGATAGCCATAAATGCAGGTTTTGAGAATTACCGAGATTATATGTTTCAAGCTTTGGGCAGATTTGATTATTCTAAAGAGGATTGTTTTCAATTTCATGAAACCGTTAAAAAATCAATTGTTCCTCTAGTACGAAAAATCCAACAAAACAGATTAAATCAACTTGGATCAATACAATTTAAACCTTGGGATACTGAGGTAGATCCTTTAGGTAGGGCTCCTTTAAATCCATTCGCAAATGGTAACGAACTATTAGGAAAAACCATTCGAACATTTAACAAAATGGATTCTTATTTTTCCGATTGTCTTCAAACAATGGATGAAATGGGATATTTGGATTTGGATTCTAAAAAAGGTAAGGCTCCAGGAGGCTACAATTATCCATTGTATGAAATTGGAGTTCCTTTTATCTTTATGAATGCTGTTGGTTCGCAAAAAGATTTGGTAACTATGGTTCATGAAGGTGGACACGCTATTCATTCCTTTTTAACACGAGATTTAGAGCTTACAGCATTTAAAAACCTTCCCTCTGAAGTTGCAGAATTGGCCTCTATGTCGATGGAATTGTTATCGATGAAATATTGGAGTGAATTTTATGAGGATCATGCTGATTTAAAAAGAGCTAAGCAAGATCAACTCGAATCGATTATTACTATTTTGCCTTGGATTGCTCAAATTGATGAATTTCAGCACTGGGTTTATGAAAATCCGAAACATTCTGCAAAAGAAAGAAAGGATAAATGGATTGATCTTTCGGATGCATACAGTGCAGGACTAACAGACTGGGATGGTTATGAAGAGGTCCGAGCGAACGCATGGCAAAAACAAATGCACCTTTTTGAAGTTCCGTTTTATTATATTGAATACGGTATTGCTCAACTTGGAGCATTGTCAATATGGAAAAACAGCATTGAAAACGAGGAAACAGCTTTACATGACTACAAACAAGCTCTGAGTTTGGGCTACAAAACATCTATCCCAGAAATATATAAAACAGCCGGAGTTTCCTTTGACTTTAGTGAATCCTATATTAGTAAATTAATGCAATTCGTAGAAGAAGAATTGGATGCACTTTAAATGCAACCATTAAAGTACTTATTTTCTTTTACTAGCTAAGAATTAAACCTTCCATGTGTATTGAACCATAATCGTTCGTGGCGGTTCTATTTTTAAAGGTCTTAAAGAATAACTTCTGTTAAGAATATTGCTTCCGATAAGTGCAATTTTATGATTATCATTCAAATTATATGAAACACGCGCATCAAAAATCCAATTTCCAAAACGATGTGATTCGTAATAGTCCATATAACGTAAATCTTGAAGCCATAATCCAATGTCCGTTGAATTATCAGTAGTTAACTGTTCAAAATCCTTTATTATCGCATCCATGTTTACGATTTTTGAAAAATATTTGGCACTTAAACCAATACCGACTTTATTTTTAAGTGTACACTCAACATCAGCCTTAACATTGTGCAAGAAACGGTACTTCAAAATTCCTTTTGAGGGGTCTAATGAAGTACTGTTGTAACTAAAAACGCGATTTAACGAATCAACTGCATATACAAAATCAGGAGACAAGGTCTTTGGAACAATATAATTGTATCCAGCCATAAAAGTTAAAGTAGATTTTTCGCCTAATTTTGCCATTCCAGAAAATGAAGCATCTATACCTAATACTCTGGATTTTCCGGTATTTAAAAACATGAAACCTGCACTTGAACCCAATTTCTGGATATCGGTGATTTCATTCCAAATTCCAAACATATATTCTATGGTATTTTCATATTCTTGCCAGAAACCAGCAATATCAAAATATCCATATAATTTGCCAAACTTAAGACCTTGCTTAATACCAACTTCTGCATTCCAACTGCTTTCAGGTTTTAAATTCGGGTTTGGAAAAACGCCAAAATTCCCTACTCCGGTTTTTATGAATCTTTCCGTGATGGTTGGAAAACGATATCCTTGTCCATAAGATGCTCTCAAATATGTTTCCTGATACAATTTCATGCTTGCACCTGCTCTAAAAATTGGTTTTAAAGCCGTAATTGTATCATTTAAACGAAAATACTCTAGACGACCTCCGGCTGAAAGGTTAAGTGTTTTATTGATTTTATTTTCTAATTGTGTGTACGCGGAGACATTCAACATTTGGTTATTTGGAGAACCCGAACCGGCATATATGTTTGCGATAGAGTTTGTAAATGTTCCTGTGACACCGCCAACAAAATCTAAATTCTTAAGCTGCGGATAACTCTTCTGA
>JBILIM010000240.1:0-3844 GCA_044349985.1 Crocinitomicaceae bacterium | reverse complement strand
ATTATCAATTCCTAAAAAATGTAGATCGATGAGTGCATTTTCTGTTTCTTCTTTGCTGAATCCTCCACATATCAAATGCGGAACGGCATCTACCTGGTACTTGTTCATAATTGCAGCGCAAATACCTACAGTTCCTGGACGTTTACGAATGGCAATTTTTTCTAACAAACCATTTTCTCGTTCCTTGTATATAAATTCTTCACGGTGATAGGTAACATTTACAAATCTTGGCTTGAACTCCATTAGCGGATCAATCCCGTCAAAAATGGACTGAATACTTTTTCCTTTCAAAGGAGGAAGGATTTCAAAAGAAAACAAAGGTTGTTTTGCGGATTTTAAATGTTCAGTAACTTTCATTGTTTCAAATCGTAAGGTGCAAAGATAAAGTAGAATTTGGAATTCGAAGAACTCACTGTTTGTTGTCTATCATTTTCAGATTTTTTATGCCATTAATCCTTTCGCTAATAACAAATCCATTTTTGAAGTGATTTTTATATTTTCTTCATTTCCTTCAACACAATGGATGTGGTAACCGGCTTCTTCGATTAACGAAGCATCATCTGTAATTTTGTCATGGAAGGGAAGACTGTAAGCCTTTTTGATTGCATCCTTTGTAAAACATTGAGGTGTTTGTACGAGCACATAGGAGGATCTTGGCACAGCTTGCGATTGCGCCGCATTCAATTTGCGTATAGATTCCTTTAAGGGTATTACCGGAATAACTTGTCCAAATTGTTGAACTGCATCGAAACATCTTTTAATGGTATCATCAGAAACCAAAGGTCTAACCCCATCATGAACGGCAATAAAATCTCCTTCACAGCATTTGAGTGCATTTTTAATGGAATGGTACCGTTCTTTTCCGCCATCGATGATCAAATGTGGAATTGTGATTTTGTGTGTTGTTAAAAGCTCTTGCCAATACATTTTCCAATCCGATGGTAAAGTAAGTATCAATTGAATGCTTGCATCGTACTTGTGAAATTTCTCAAGGGTATGCAATAATATGGGTTTTTCATTCAATGAAAGAAATTGCTTTGGAAGGTTGTCGCCCATTCGTTTTCCAATGCCTCCTGCAGTAATTATGACGGTAAAACGGGGTGTTGCCATTGAATAAAATTAGCATAAAAAAAGGTTGCTGGAATCCAACAACCTCATTTAAATTTATATTGAATGAACTTACTTCAGTTGATTCGGGTTTTCTTCAGCACGCTTGTTAAATTTACGTTGCCAATTTAACCAATAAAACAAACCTATAAATCCTAAAATGATTACTGCATTATTGAAAATATTACCTACAGACTCGAAAAAACCAAAAGTCCAAGTCAGAAAATCACCTATTGCATAAAAAAAAGTTGTCATATCGATCTTTTTAACAGCTACAAAGAAAATAATTTTTCTTTAAAAGAACACTATAATATTAGAATTATTCATCCTTTTATTCTTGATTGCGCAATTGTTCAATTGCTTGAGTGAGTTCAATAAATTGTTCCACTGAAAGTACTTCCGGTCTTAAATTTAGGAAAGGATGATCGAAATTGGGGGTTGCAATAATTTGTTTCAACGAATTTCTCATTGTTTTTCTTCTTTGATTGAATGCCATTTTTACAATTTGAATGAACAGTTTTTCATCGCAAGGCAATTTTTCTCTTGAATTTCTTACGCATCGAATAACCCCTGACTTCACTTTTGGTGGAGGATTAAACACATGTTGATCAACCGTAAAACAGTATTCAATACTATAAAATGCCTGTAATAGAACGCTCATAATTCCGTAGGATTTTTTCCCAGGCTTTTCTGCAACCCGTTCAGCTACTTCTTTTTGAAACATCCCCATTATTTCGGGAATCTGATCACGGTATTCTAGACATTTAAAAAGTATTTGAGAAGAAATGTTATAAGGGAAATTTCCAACTACTGCAAAAGGTTCAGATCCCATAAGTTCTTCAAGATTCAATTTTAAAAAATCCCCTTCAAAGATATGTCCATTTAGGTTGGAAAAATTTGATTTTAGATAGGCGATGGATTCTTTGTCGACGTCGATAACGAACACTTCCAAATCCGCTCTTTTAACTAAAAATTCTGTCAATGCACCCATTCCGGGTCCGATTTCCAAAACACGGGAGCACTCGTTGTGCTTGCGAAATTGATTGCTTATTTTCTCACAGATATTTTTATCGGTCAAAAAATGTTGTCCAAGGTGTTTTTTAGCGCGAACGGTCATTTTACTTGAATTCTTCAATTACATCCAAAAGTGTACGAAAAGCGGCAAATCGGCCATTAAATTTTTCAGAATGATCTTTCTGAAGGTCAGGAGCGTAGATATTCCGGTATTTTTCGAGCAACTCATTATGTTCACACAAGTAGGTAATGGCATAACTCAAACCTTCCTCTTCTTCAGTTTGAACTTTGGAAAAACGACTTTCAATAAAACAGCCCGTTGCCATCACGTCAGGAATATGAACTGAACGCATCCACTTTACCCATTCCTTTTCTACAGAAGGGTCTATGGCAACCGTAACATTGTACAAAATCATAGTGCAAAGGTAATCTTATTCCCATTCTAATTCAGTTCCCTCCTCCGTTCTCACTCAAAATAAGTCTTCAATTTTGATTAAAATCCTTACTTTTACTCGAAAGTATATCACCTATGGTATTATCAATGACCGGTTTCGGTAAATCTACCGGAACTTTCAACAATAAAAAACTCAGTATAGAAATTCGCACCTTGAATAGTAAATCTTTGGATTTAAACTTTCGTTTACCGAATATATATCGAGAACTTGAGGCCACATTCCGTAACATTATTGCATCGCAATTGGAAAGGGGAAAAATTGATTTTATCTTAACTTTGGAAGGAACAGGAGATGCTCAAAACTACGTCATAAATAAGGATTTGGCTACAACTTATTACCAAGATCTGAAAGCATTAAACACGATAATAAACGGAAAAACAGAAGACTATTTATCGTTAATTCTCAGGATGCCTGATATTTTTATAAATGATAGACAAGAAATAAGTGCTGAAGAGAAGGAATGGATATTTTCACTGACTGCAGATGCCTGTGCGAAGGTAAATGATTTTCGAAAACAAGAGGGAGGAGAACTATATGATGAGTTCACGAACCGAATAAATGACATTCAACATTTATTGGATCAAGTGCCTCAATATGAGCAACAGCGTGTGGATAATATAAGAGAACGATTAAAGCGTGGGCTTGAAGAATTTGCAGGAACCAAGTACGATGAAAACCGTCTTGAGCAAGAGTTGATTTTTTATATCGAAAAACTTGATATTTCTGAAGAGAAAATGCGTTTAGGCAACCATTTGAATTATTTTTTAGATACGCTAAAAGTTGAAGCTTCAGGAAAGAAACTGGGTTTCATATCTCAAGAAATTGGCAGAGAAATAAACACATTAGGAAGTAAATGCAATCATGTTGCTATGCAAAAGTTGGTTGTAGAAATGAAAGACAATCTTGAAAAAATAAAGGAGCAGATTTTAAATACCTTGTAGGATTGAAGATGGAGTCTAAAGGCAAATGTATCATTTTCTCGGCGCCCTCTGGCGCAGGTAAAACAACCATCGTGCACGCTTTATTAGCGAAACATCTCGGGTTGGAATTTTCTGTATCTGCTTGTAGTAGAGATCCTCGTCCGAATGAAGTAAATGGCAAAGACTATTATTTTTTAGGTATTGAGGGATTCAAACAGCAAATTGATGCCGGTGCATTTATTGAATGGGAGGAGGTGTATACCAATAATTATTATGGGACCTTGAAAGATGAAATTCACCGCATTTGGAAAAGTGGCAATGCCGTAATCTTCGATGTGGATGTGATAG
>JBILIM010000239.1:0-3866 GCA_044349985.1 Crocinitomicaceae bacterium | reverse complement strand
GAATGCGCGTAGGAACATTTCCTCGAATATCTTTTATTTCAACATCGTCAAATAAAGCAACCAATTGGGCTTTTCTTCTCGCCGATGATGTTCCAACAATTGCTCCTTTTTTTAAGTTGAATGCTTGTGATTCATCATAAGCGGATGGATGAATGAGCAACAAATCGGCCGGATCTTCACGTTCGGAAACACATGCACTTTCGAGACCTTCGGGTTGATTGGTTTCAAGATCTTTGTGGGAATGTACCGCTAAATCAATTGAATTGGTGAGTAAAGCTTCCTCTATTTCTTTGGTAAAAAATCCTTTCCCCTCGATTTTATCAAAACTTAGGTCTTGAATAGCGTCGCCTTTTGTTTTAATAATGGTAATGGTAACAGAAGCTCCAAGTGTCTCCAATTGTTTTTTAATATGATGTGCTTGCCACAAGGCCAAATCACTGCCGCGAGAACCGATTCGAATTTGCATGATTTACTGATTTTTTAGAAGTATTTCTTTTGCCATTAACATCGGAACGCTCATATACTTCTTCTCCATATATCCAATAATCTTATCCAAAACTTCTTTGGATTCGTCATCCAATTTTTGAAGGTCATTTTTGAAAACCACATTCAATGCAGTCGATTTGATTTCTTTTACTTTCTCAGGAACCGTGCGCATAGCTATTTCGACGGCTCTAATTTTCTCAATCTGTTCAAAATCAAAACGAGCCTCTGCTAAAATTTCTTCAACATGCTGTATTTCCTGAGAACGACTTTTTAAATTTTCATTTGAAACCTTTTGCAATAAATCCACTGAAATATGTGTTACAGGGTGTTTATCAAGAATCTCCGGATGTAAATCTTGCGGTAGAGCAATATCAATCACTACTTTTCTTGATGATTCACCGGATAAAAGGTGTTCGTATATTTCAGGTGTAATGATGTGCGTATCCGCACCTGTACATGCAATAATGATATCGAATCCTTGCTTGAAATCTGAAATTGAATGCAAAGGGTATGCTTTTCCGTTAAGATCACTTGCCAGTTGTTCAGCTTTGGAGAGTGTTCGGTTGAATACCGTAAAGTTTTTAAACCCATGTTTTTTTAAGAAACGCCCCATGTTGGTATTGGTAACGCCGGCTCCGATTATTAATATTCTTGCATCAAGGGAAATGTTCATATCCCTTAATTTATGATATGCCAATGCCACAACAGAAACGGGTTTAGTCGCTATACTGGTTTCCGTATAAACGCGCTTTGCTGTTTCAATGGTGTGGCGCACCAACAAACGAATGTAGTCTCCAGTAAGTCCGTTTTTCTTCGAGTTATCAAACGCATTTCTTACTTGGGTGATGATTTCTCGCTCACCAATTACCATCGAATCTATTGATGATGCCACAGCAAGAATATGGGCTACCGCATCGTTATCCTTGTAAATCTCTGCTTGCTCTGCAAATACCGAAACTTGCGATTCATCCATTGTTGGGTACAATTCACGGCAGAATTCATACAAGAAAGCAGCATTCACTTTTCGGTTACAAACTATTGAAAATTCAACACGATTGCATGTAGACAAGAACATCAACTCGCTGATTTCCAGTCGGATTTTAACATTTGAAAGTCTATCTTTCTGATCAGAATTGTCAATATGTAACATTCCAATATCAGACACTGACATGTTTCTGTGGGTAAATGCAACAATATAAAATGACCTCTCCATGATGAATCTTATGCAAAATTGACATTAAGAACATTGAGTTGTGTCATAGAATTGTCAAAAAACACAATTTAGACCTGATTTAAATTATTTGATAGCGCTTTCGAAAACAATTCCTATTGAAACCTTTTCTTTTTGGTTATTTTCGTCCATGATTTCCACCAAGAGGGGGATGCAATTCAATACAACAACGCAATGGGAAAACTATGTTTTGTTCCTACACCAATAGGAAATTTAGAAGACATTACGATTAGAGCACTTAATGTGTTAAAATCCTGTGATTTAATTTTAGCTGAAGACACCCGCGTCACCAAACGGTTGTTATCACATTTCGAAATATCTAAACCGATACTTGCATTTCATGCGCACAACGAACACAAAAGTTTAGAATCAACGCTTCAAAAAATTCAAACGAACAGTTTAACGGTTTTGGTTTCAGATGCCGGAACTCCTGGTATATCAGATCCAGGTTTCCTATTGGCGAGGGCTTGCGTTGAAAACGATATTGATTTAGAATGTTTACCTGGTCCAACTGCATTTGTTCCAGCGCTCGTAGTGAGTGGCTTCCCAACAGATAAATTTGTGTTTGAAGGATTTTTACCTCATAAAAAAGGACGGCAAACACGACTGAAACTTTTAGCTCAAGAAGAAAGAACGGTGGTATTATATGAATCTCCTCATCGCTTATTAAAGTGTCTTGAACAAATCAATGAATTTATGGGTCCAGACCGACAGGTTTGTGTTTGTAGAGAGATCAGTAAGTTTTATGAGGAGCATCAACGCGGAACGGCATCAGCATTATTTAAACATTTCACCGATAAACCTCCAAAGGGAGAAATTGTTATTGTTATTGAAGGGTTAACAAAATGAAAACATCCGCCTATTTTTTGACCAAGATTGGTAGTCCAGATACTGCTTTTGAGTTACGTGATGTTGAGCTTCCTGAGCTTAAAGCGCATCAGCTATTGATTGAAGTTGAGGCTTTTGGATTGAATTTCGCTGACGTAATGGCTAGAAATGGTCTGTATCGAGAAGCACCTCCTTTACCCTGTATTCTTGGTTATGAAGTTGTTGGAAGGGTTATTCAAGCTGGTGAAACTCATGAAAACATACTCAACAAACGCGTTTTGAGTTTTTGTCGATTTGGTGGGTATTCGAAACATGTTATTGTTGAGGCCAATGCCTGTGTGGAAATTGATGATATTTCTTCACACGACGCACTTCCTTTAGGTACACAAGGTTGCACCGCTTATTACATGGCGGAATGTATTTTCCAAACTCGAAAAGGTGAAAAGGCATTGATTCATGCTGCCGCTGGAGGTGTAGGAAACTTACTCATTCAGCTACTTAAACGCAAAGAAGTTATAATTTTTGCGAAAATTGGTGATGAATCAAAAAGAAATACGGTTTTAGGCCTCGGGGCAGATTACGTTATAAATTACAATTCGGAAGATTATGTTTCCGCAATACAGAACATTTTAAAAGGCGAAAAACTGGACATGAGTTTCAATCCTGCAGCGGGAGGTACTTATAAAAAAGATTTATCATTAATCGGTTCAGGGGGTAAATTGGTATTGTTTGGGGCTTCAGAATTGGCAAAAGGAAAGTGGGGCATTTTTTCCAAATTAAATTTTGTGAAGAAAATGGGGCTAGCTCCCCCAATTGGACTTATGATGCAATCTAAAGGAGTAATTGGGGTAAACATGCTGAGAATTGCTGAAATGCATCCCGATATCCTGAAAGAGGCCATGGAGGCTATGGTAAAGTTGTACCGTAATAATGACTTAAAAATTCTTCAAGGACAACAATTTTGTCACACGGCATTAAATGACGCACACAAGGCTCTTGAATCGGGAAAAACATCAGGTAAAGTAAGTGTCTTTTGGGATTGATAAAATGTTAAAAAACTTTCGTTGACAATGTGTAAATTCGAAAAGCACTCGAAGAATTTAAATTAACTTTGCATTATATAAAATAAGAAAGAATTATGTCAACTGATTTAGGAATACATTCCATTTTAAAGCAATTGGGAATAGAAGAAGTGAATAATGGTGCTTCAACTGGTGGCAAATGGTTTAAAACACGCGGTGCCAAAATAGATTCAGTTTCTCCTGTTGATGGTAAAATTATAGCGTCTGTTAATGCTGCAACTGAAGCAGATTATGAAGCG
>JBILIM010000238.1:0-3873 GCA_044349985.1 Crocinitomicaceae bacterium | reverse complement strand
GGTACCGGGGTTCCTGTTATTGCTGACGGAGGTATCCGATATACTGGAGACATTGTCAAAGCTATTGCAGCAGGTGCGGATACCATTATGGTGGGTTCGATGTTTGCTGGTGTTGAGGAATCGCCTGGTGAAACCATTATTTACGAAGGTAGAAAATTCAAATCCTATCGCGGAATGGGGTCAATCGAAGCAATGCAAAAAGGCTCAAAAGACCGCTATTTTCAGGATGCCGAAGACGATATTAAAAAACTTGTACCTGAAGGAATATCAGGTAGAGTTCCTTACAAGGGTAACCTAATTGAAGTAATGTACCAAATCATTGGTGGCTTAAGAGCTGGAATGGGATATTGTGGTGCACCAACAATTGATAAATTAAAAGGGGCGCAATTCGTTAGGATAACTTCTGCAGGAATGAGAGAATCTCACCCTCACGATGTTACCATTTCTCGGGAAGCACCTAATTACAGTATTAAATAAGTATTAATTTTTACAGTTTAAATTATGAATAGATTTGTTCTCATCGCTGCGTTTTTCATCATGAATTGCAATTTGATAAGTGCCCAGAAAGACCCTGTTATTTTGCAAATCGATGATGTTACAGTAACGAAATCAGAATTTCTTCAGATTTACCTAAAAAACAATCCAAATCCAAAATTTGACGCACAATCGTTGGATGAATACATGGAACTCTTCAAGAAATTCAAGCTTAAAGTAATTGAAGCAGAAGACTTGGGCTACGATACCATTCCAAAATTGAAAAAAGAATTAGAAGGTTACCGCAAGCAATTGGCTCAACCTTACTTGGTGGATAAAAATAAAAACGAAGAACTTGTTGAAGAAGCGTATCACAGAACGTTAAACGACGTGCGTGCTTCGCATATTCTGGTGCGATTGGAATCAACTGCTACTCCAGAAGATACACTTGCAGCATATAACAGAATTATGGGTTTAAAAGCTCGAATCGAAAAAGGTGAAGATTTTGAATCGGTTGCCAGAGGAAAAAACGGATCCGATGATCCATCTGTAATGAGTAATGGTGGAGATCTTGGATATTTTAATGCTTTTCAAATGGTTTATTCATTTGAAGATATGGCATACAATACGTCTGTTGGAAAAATTTCTGATCCTTTCAGAACTCGCTTTGGATACCACATTTTGAAAGTTACGGATTTAAGACCTGCAAGAGGTACAATGCGAGCAGCGCACATAATGATAGCAGCTAAAAAAACCGACCCGGAGGATGAAATCATGAATGCGTCCAAAAAGATTAATGAAATTTATGAGAAGTTAAAAAACGGGGCAAATTTTGAAGCATTGGCAAAAGAATATTCTGATGACCCAAGTTCAAATCAAAAAGGTGGTGAACTGGATGCTTTTGGAACAGGTACCTCTAAACGTATGATTCCCATTTTTGAAGAAACAGCATTTGCTTTAGCGAAGGACGGTGATTTTTCTGCACCAATTCAAACAGATTACGGTTTTCACATCATCAAACGAATTGAATTAAAGCCTGTTCGAGGATATGAGGAAATGAAAAAAGAATTGCAAATCAAGGTGAATCGTGACGATAGAGCAAAGAAAACGCAAGATTCTTTTGTCACGAAACTTAAAAAATCCTACAAATACAAAAACCTATCTAAAGAAACGCTACAATGGTTTTACAACAACATGGATACCACCTATTTCGCAGGAACTTGGAATGCAAATTCTTTAACAACAGATGATGCTCTTTTTAAAATAGATGGAAAAACATTTAAGCAACAGCAATTCGCAATTTATTTGGAGAACAATTACAGAAATGTAAAGAAAGCGGACAATGTTTCAACCGTTAATGAGCAATACAAAAATTGGGAAAAAGAAACCATTTTGAATATCGAAGACAGTAAACTGACTACAAAATATCCAGAATACAAGGCTTTGTTGACAGAATATCACGATGGTATTTTATTATATGAAATTATGAATGATAAGGTGTGGCAAAAAGCAATTAATGATACATTGGGATTGAAAACCTATTTTGAAGCCAACCGATCTAAATACAACTGGAATGAAAGATTAGATGCAGTGGTCTATATTTGTGCTGACAATCAAATCGCCAACGAAGTTTACAATATGATTCAAAATGACACCATCAATTCGAAACATGTAATCGATGTCATTAACAAAGAAAGCTCTTTACCTCTTTCGGTTAAAACAAACAAATTTGATATCACACAGACAAATTATTTAATGGGCAAATCGTTAAATAAAGGTGTAAATGTGCCTTATGAATTTGAAGGTAAATATTATGTTATTAAGGTTAATGAAAAACTTGATCCTAAGCAAAAAGAGTTTTCTGAGGCAAAAGGCGCAATTACCTCAGATTACCAAAATTATCTTGAACTAGAATGGATCAATGCTTTATATTCCAAACATAATATAACAGTTAATAGCAAAAACCTATATGCTGTTGGAAAAGGGTATAAAAAGAAATAATGAAGGAGGAAATTCTTGTTAATTTTTCAAAATGATAGCAATTAATTAACGAGAACATACTAATTTGACCTTCCATTCAATATAAATCCTAAAACAAGGATATTTCACTATGAAAAACTATTTTTTCGGTTTACTTCTTTCCGCCTTTATTTCCAATGCTTTTGCACAAGGTACTGTTGTTGACAAAATTGTTGCGCAAGTCGGAGACAACATTATTCTGCTTTCAGACATTGAAGCACAAAAACAGCAAGCTAAGGTTTCTGGAGTAGCCGTTTCTTCCAATCTTGATTGTGAGATTCTGGAGAAAATGATGTATCAGCAATTGCTTGTAAACCAAGCAAAATTGGACAGTCTGGTGATATCTGATGAGAATGTAGATGCTGAAATGGAGAATCGTCTCAGGGTCATCGAAAACCAAATAGGTAGCCGTGAGAAGATGGAAGAGTTTTATGGTAAAACAGTTAATGAAATCAAAGATGAATTCCGTGAAGTAATCCGCGAACGTTTGCTTGCAGAAGAGATGGAGCGTAAAATCACTGCTGATATATCCGTTACACCAAAAGAGGTTGAAGAATTTTTTAAAACAGTACCCGAAGATTCAATTCCTTTAATAAATGCACAACTGAGTTTTCAGCAAATTGTAGATTACCCTGAAATAACCAAAGACGATAAGAAATTGGCTTACGACAAACTTGCAGGAATTCTGGCTGACATTAAAGCTGGAAAAAATTTCTCTACGCAAGCAAGGATTCATTCCATGGATCCCGGAAGTGCTCCACTCGGTGGAACTATAGAAGCATCTCGGGGGATGATGGTACCGCAATTCGAAGCGGCTGCATTTTCACTAAAGGAAGGTGAAATTTCAGATATTTTCGAAACGAACTACGGTTACCACATCTTAAAATTGAACAGCCGTAAGGGTGACGATTACACATGTCAACATATCCTAATCATTCCCGAATTCAGTAGTTCAGCACTTGAACTTTCCGCCAATCGTATCGATTCATGTTATAACCTCTTGAAACAAAATCAAATCACCTGGGATGAAGCGGTATTAACTTATTCCAATGATGAAGCCACCAAGCAAAACAAAGGGATTATTACCAATCCTTATACGGGTGAACAAACTTGGAGTATGGAAGATCTCAATCAGATTGATCAGGAAATTTACCTTTTAACAGATGCAATGGATAAAGGTGATATTTCATCACCAAATTTATACACCAATATCTTTGAAAGAAAACAAGGAGTTCGTATTATCCGATTAATGAATAGAAGCGAACCGCACAAAGCAAATCTGAACGATGACTATGCCCTTATAAAAAGTGCAGCAGAAAGCAATAAAAAGGAAAAACTTATAAACGAATGGATCGCATCAAAATTGACGAATGTGTATAT
>JBILIM010000237.1:0-3876 GCA_044349985.1 Crocinitomicaceae bacterium | reverse complement strand
GGCCCTTTACTGGAAATGGGCTCTTTTGCTACTTGAACCAATATGGACTGAGATGAAGAAATAATTTCGTCAATTTTCCCTTCCTTTTGAATGTCTTTTTCAGTTTTGAAATACATTAAATCTGCAACACCTTGCTTTTTATTTAATGTATCCTTAGTAAACTTATTTAATGAATTAAACTGCGGCCCCAAATCCAAATAGTGCAAAAAGGCATCTTTCTCAAAACCCACATCTACGAAAGCAGCATTGAGACTTGGAACAACCTTACGAACTTTACCTAAATAGATGTCGCCAACATTAAAATCACTATTCCCTTGCTCTTCATGCAACTCTATAAGCTTACCATCTCGCAACAACGCAAGCCATATGCTTCCCGATCGGGAATCAACCACCAATTCTAAACTCACAATAGATTTTTTAACTTAGACAAAATAGAAAAACTTAGCAGAAATATCTACTAAGTTCATAATACCTGAATTTCAAGTTTTATTTTTTCTTTTTATGACGGTTTTTTCTTAGTCTTTTCTTACGCTTGTGCGTGGCCATTTTATGTCTTTTTCTTTTCTTACCGCTTGGCATATCTTGAATTTTAATTATTTATATACTTTGTATTTCTTTGTTCTTGAAAAAAAAACTCCCAAAATTGGGAGTGCAAATTTATGAATTAAGTTCAATAAAACAAGTTTACGTAATATGTTTTATTTCACTTTCACTTTATTCTTCACCTCGTCCACGAAAGTTTTGGCAGGTTTAAAGGTCGGAATGTTGTGAGCAGGTATAATAATTGTTGTGTTTTTCGATATGTTTCGACCTGTCTTTTCCGCTCTTTCTTTTACTACAAAAGAACCAAATCCCCTCAAATAGACGTTATTACCGTTCGCTAAGGATGTTTTAATTGAGTTCATAAAAGATTCAACTGCTCTCAATGCTTCTGTTCTGTCTAATCCTGTTTCATCTGCTATATTTGAAACAATATCCGCTTTTGTCATGTTATAATATTATTAATTTTATCATTAAGTGATTTCGACGGCAAAAGTAATTCACGAAAGCTAATAAATTAGTTTTAGACCAAAAAAATCGAAAATTTTTCCCTCAATGCTAAATTTTACGCTACAAATCCAAGATTGGTATAGACAAAACCTGAGAGATTTGCCATGGAGACAGACTAAAGACCCCTATTTAATATGGCTTTCCGAAATCATTCTTCAACAAACAAGAGTAGATCAAGGACTTCCCTATTATACTAAATTCTGCTCCACTTTCCCAACCATTAATGATTTAGCCAATGCTGAAGAAGAACAGGTTTTATTAATATGGCAAGGCCTCGGGTATTACAGTCGAGCTCGAAACATGCTCAAAACGGCAAAACTTATTGTAGACGAACACTCAAGTGAATTCCCAAAAACCTACCAAGAGCTTTTAAAACTTAAAGGAATCGGGCCCTACACGGCTGCTGCTATTGCATCATTTGCATTCAAAGAAACCACCCCGGTCATCGATGGAAATGTTTACAGGGTACTTACCCGATATTTTGGAATTGATTTAGCAATAGATTCAAAAGAAGGTAAGAATCAAATTGCAGAACTTGCAAATATGCTGATAGACAAAAGTGAACCTGACACTTACAATCAGGCTATTATGGAATTTGGCGCATTGCAATGCAAACCAAAAAATCCGAGTTGTTCAAGTTGCCCGCTATCAGACGCCTGTCTTTCTTATGCTCAGAACAATGTGCAAGAAAGACCTCTTAAACTAAAAAAAACAAAAGTCGTAACAAGATATTTCCACTACCTCGTTGACAGAAAAAATGACCAATTAATCATTGAAAAAAGAACAGATAACGACATATGGAAGGGCCTTTTCCAGTTTCCACTTATTGAATCGAATTCATCCGATTTACCTAATGAGGCAATGGATCATTTTAGAATAAAATATTCTTCCACTGTTTTCACACATAAACTTTCGCATCAAATCATATATGCTCGATTTCATGAATGCATAGATTACCCAAAAGAACTAAGACCTAACGCATTGCTTGTTTCCATAAATGATCTGGAAAATTTCGCATTACCTAGATTAATTCAACGATATTTAGAAAATTCACCATTCAATTAAGATGATTTTTAATTAGATTTACATCTCAATAAAAGTTATGGCGGGAAGTGTTAACAAAGTTATTCTCATAGGGAATTTAGGGAAAGATCCTGAAATTAGGAGATTAGAAAATGGTAACGCAGTTGGAAATTTCACACTTGCAACCTCTGAAGTTTATACCGACAAATCAACAGGTGAAAAAAGAGAATCTACCGATTGGCACGATATTGTCGTTTGGAGAAATCTCGCAGAAATTTCTGAAAAATACCTTCGAAAAGGATACAAAGTATATGTAGAGGGTAAACTCAAAAAAAGAAGTTGGCAAGATAAAGAAGGAATTACAAGATATACAACGGAGGTTATAGCCGACGAAATGACAATTCTATCAAGACCAGAGGGTAGCAATCAACAAAATCAGCGCCCCCCATACACCAATGAAAACACGCCAAATCCACCATCACCTCTCAAAGGAATCGATAATGAAGAGGCAGATGGGTTACCGTTCTAATTTTTATTCGCATTAAATTCTAAAATGTCTGATCCCGGTTTTTCTATCTTTAGTCTTTTTATTCTTTTCGTACTTCTCTTTATCTCTGCATTGGCATCAGGATCTGAAGCTGCTTTTTTCTCAATTGGCCCCTCTGAAAAAGAGGCATTAAAGCACCAAAAAAGTAAATCTGCTCAATTGGTTTTACAACTTTTAAACAACCCAAAAGAACTTTTGGCAACCCTTCTTATCACAAATAATTTTGTTAACATCGCCATTGTTATACTTACGAGTGCCTTTCTGGATAAACTTTTACCATTTTCAGATGATGAAAGAACCTACAGATTTTTAATCGAAGTTGTGGGTATTACCTTTTTAATTTTATTAATGGGTGAAGTCATTCCAAAAATATGGTCTTCAAATAATGCGCTGTCAATGGCCAAAGCTATGGCAAAACCAATTAATACGATTCTTAACATTCCCCCTATTTCCTGGCTAAAACTTTTTTTAGTTAACGGTACTAATCTCATTCATAGAAGAGCTAAAAGAAAAGGTATAAGCGTAACAACAGACGAATTGGAGCAGGCAATAGCATTGACAAAAGAGGAGTCAACATCAGAAGAAGAGCATAAGATTCTTGAAGGCATCGTGAAATTTGGGAACACCGATGTTGCTCAAATAATGCAATCGAGAATTCAAATTATTGGCATTGAAAAAAACGCCTCCTTCGCTGAAGTTTTAAAAACCATTCTAGAATCTGGCTACTCCAGAATCCCTGTTTTTGAAAAAAATTTGGACAACATTAAAGGAATCCTATATGCAAAAGATCTGATTCCTTATCTAAATGATACCAATTTTAATTGGAGCATCAAATTACGATCGGCCCTTTTCATTCCCGACAACAAAAAAATTGATGACTTACTAAAAGATTTTCAAAACTTGAAAATGCACATGGCTCTAGCTGTTGACGAATATGGTGGAACATGCGGACTCGTTACGCTTGAAGATGTTTTAGAGGAAATAGTTGGTGACATTACCGATGAATTTGACGATCAAGAAATAGCCTACACCAAAATTAACCCAACTACTTTTTTATTCGAAGGCAGAACCTCTTTGATGGATTTCTACAAAATCCTGAATATCGATGGTAAGGCAATAGATTCCGAAAAAGGTGAAGCGGAATCTCTAGGCGGTCTTATCGTAGAAAAAGCAGGCCGTATTCCCATGAATAACGAGTCTATTCAAATAGACAACATTCGCTTTATAGTGGAGTCATCTGATAAAAAAAGAGTGAA
>JBILIM010000236.1:0-3883 GCA_044349985.1 Crocinitomicaceae bacterium | reverse complement strand
GGAAAAGTGGTATGGGTAATCATAGATCTAAAAAAAGTGGACAAGGTGATGAGTTGACAGGAGAATTTCGAGATTTTCAGTTTGGTGACTCTTTAGAAAACATCTCAATTACAGAAAGTTTGAAAAATGCACAAGTCAACCATGGAATAGGTGATTTTCAATTGACTGAAAACGATCTTGTTGTAGAAGACACGCACCACAAATCCCAAATGAGTACGGTACTGATGATCGATATTAGTCACAGTATGATTTTGTACGGTGAGGACAGAATTACACCGGCAAAAAAGGTAGCAATGGCGCTTGCTGAACTTATCACAACATCCTATCCTAAAGATACTTTGGATGTCATCGTTTTTGGAAATGACGCTTGGCCCATCAAAATAAAAGACCTCCCCTATTTACAAGTAGGTCCTTACCATACCAATACCGTTGCAGGTTTGGAATTGGCTTTGGATATTTTGCGTAGAAAACGAAATACCAATAAACAAATTTTCATGATTACCGACGGAAAACCGAGTTGTCTGCGTTTACCTGACGGACAGTATTACAAAAACAGTAATGGGCTAGATGAATACATCGTTGAAAAGTGCTACAACATGGCGGCACAAGCCAGAAAAATGCATATTGCGATTACAACATTTATGATTGCTCAAGATCCTTATTTGCAATCTTTTGTTGAGGAATTTACAAAATCAAACAAAGGAAAGGCATTTTACACCGGTTTAAAAGGACTTGGAGAAATGATTTTTCATGATTACGAAACAAACAGAAAAAAACGAATTAACTAATCCAATGGATACAACAATCAACACATTAGGTGCTTTAAAAGCATCGGGGTATACTTCGAAAAGTATCAAAGCCGAACTTCGCGACAATTTAATTGCAGCATTAAAATCGGGTCAAACAACATTTCCAGGAATGCATGGTTATGAACAAACAGTCATTCCTCAATTGGAGCGTGCCCTACTTTCCAAACACAACATCAACCTACTCGGGTTGCGCGGTCAGGGAAAAACACGTATTGCACGATTGATGGTGAATTTGTTAGACGAATTCATTCCTGTGGTTGCAGGAAGTGAAATCAATGATGATCCATTGAATCCAATCAGTCGTTTTGCACGCGACCTTATTAATGAAATGGGGGATAACACTCCAATATATTGGATGCACCGTTCGGAACGCTTTTTTGAAAAGCTGGCAACGCCCGATGTGACCATTGCGGATTTGATTGGAGATATTGATCCAATTAAAGCTGCCAATTTGAAATTAAATTACTCAGATGAAAGAGTATTGCATTACGGTATGATTCCTCGCGCTAACCGTTGCATATTCGTGATTAACGAATTACCAGATCTTCAAGCCCGAATTCAAGTTGCACTGTTTAATATTTTGGAGGAGGGTGATATTCAAATTCGTGGTTTCAAATTGCGACTTCCTCTAGATCTACAATTTGTATTTACAGCAAATCCAGAGGACTACACAAACAGAGGTAGCATTGTCACCCCACTAAAGGATAGAATAGGGTCTCAAATTTTAACCCATTACTCAGCCGATATTAAAACAGCAAAAACAATTACAACCCAAGAAGCTGAAAAGTTGGAGAACCGACATTGTAAGGTGCATGTTCCCGAATTAGCAAAAGATATTCTTGAACAGATAGCATTTGAAGCAAGAGAAAGCGAATACATTGATGCAAAAAGTGGAGTCAGTGCACGTATGAGTATTACAGCCTTTGAAAATTTGGTAAGTACGGCAGAACGCCGAGCTATTATGAATAATGAGTACGAAACTACGGTTCGTTTCAGCGATTTGATTGGAATGATTCCTTCCATTACAGGTAAAGTTGAGCTCGTATATGAAGGTGAGCAGGAAGGGACTGCATTTGTTGCTAACCATTTGATTAGTGAAGCTACTAAAACCCTTTTCTTAACCTATTTTCCGAAAATTGAAAAGTTAAAAAAGCAAGATCAAGAGACACCATACGATGAAGTACTCAGTTGGTTTTTTGAAGCGAATGCATTTGAAATCGCAGATGAAGCAAAAGAAGAGACTTATATTGGAGCATTAAATCAAATTGAACCATTGAAGGTGCTGATCCAAAAATACCAACCGCATGTTGCTCCTGTAGACATGCCTTTTTTGATGGAATTTGTACTTTGGTCGCTAGTAGAACTCAAACAATTGTCTAAACGAAGAACAGCTCATGGAATGGCATTCAATGATATTTACGACAATATGATTAAAGGTTTGTAAATTGCTTGTTCTTCTATACTTTAGCCTGTATATAAATTTGGATGCACTTTTATTTGGTATTTGCGAAAACTGAAAACCGTTTAGCTCCTACTTCTTCCTCTTTTTCTTGGGCTTACCATATTTTTCTTGCATGGCTTTTTTGTGGTTGTAACGCACATTTACCTTTTTGTTTTTCGCTTTTTTCTCATGCGTAGCAGCGCCTCTATTTTCACGTGTAGGTAATTTGATGGTTTTCCCTGGAATGATAATTTTTGGCTTCTCGAATTCCAAAAGATCTTCTGTAAATGAGACATCTTGAGGTACATCGATAAATTTTAGTTGTTGATTTATGAATTCTTGAATAGCCAGAAGTGCTGTTTCGTCTTTTTCAGAAACAAAAGTTACTGCAATTCCATCCTTATCGGCTCTGCCCGTTCGACCAATTCTATGAATATAGCTTTCGGGACTTTCTGGAATATCAAAATTGATAACATGTGACACATCTGTAACATCAATACCGCGCGCTATTAAATCTGTTGCAATCAAAATACGAATGGTACCTGTTTGAAACTTTTGCACGGTATCAAAACGGAAATTCTGAGCTTTATTAGAATGTATAATACCTATTGCATCCGTTAAATTTCCTTCAATTTCATCAAACAATAAATCGGCCAATGTACGCGAAGAAACAAAGACTAAAATCTTTGCACTATCCTCCGTCTGTTTAATTAAATGACCCAATAGAGCCACTTCGGAACGCGGTAACATGTTTGTTCAATTTTATCAAGAGGCAAGCCAACGCGCGCTGCTTCAACACGGACAGGTGTTTTCAAATAATCATCCAAAAACCATGCAACCTCCTCTGATAAGGTTGCCGAAAAAACCATGTGTTGTCTTTTGGTAGGTAAAAATTCAAAAATATGCAATAATTGAGGTCTAAATCCTAAACTTAGTGTTTCATCCACCTCATCTATAACTACTTTTTTAACATGTTTCAATTGTAAAGAACCGCTTACAGCTAAATCCAGAATACGTCCAGGTGTTCCAACGAGGATATCCAATCCTTGCAATACCATTGCGGCTTGTGTATTCATATTGGTTCCGCCATATACACCACCGACTGCAACATTCATATATGGTGTTAACTTCTGTACTTCACGTACCACCTGTGCCACCAATTCTCGAGTTGGCACAATGATTAAAATCTGAGGATGAGGTTCTTTCGAAAATTTCCACATACACAAACAGGGTAACAAATAGGCCAATGTCTTTCCTGTTCCCGTTTGTGCAATTCCAATGGTGTCGTTTCCGGACATCATCACATTGAAACCATTTACCTGAATGGTTGTTGGGATTTGATAACCTAAATCATCCAAGGCATTCAAAAGGGGTTTCTTCAAATTTAAATCGCGAAATGTCATAAAAACAATTTTACACAAAGCTAAGTAGAGATTATTGATTGCCTTGTATTTATTTTGATTTAAAAAAAATATGTTCTTTAAAACACGTTTTTTAGGTCTTGAATGTTAAATTGATGCCGATAATTCTTTTCACTTTTCTGCTTTTGTGAATACATTTAAACAGGATTACGTTGTGAACCTTTTCGTTGTGGGCAATCCCAAGCATAGAACCAACACGGCGATGCCGTGCT
>JBILIM010000235.1:0-3888 GCA_044349985.1 Crocinitomicaceae bacterium | reverse complement strand
TTGTATATGAATCGTTGATGGACATGCATTTAAAATTGGATAAACAGCAATTGCATTTAGCGATCTCAACAGCTGAAGTGCTTCCAGTTTTTGAAAAAATACACACGCATTTCAAGGTTAAAAATTTACTTTCTCACCAAGAAATAGGTAATGGAATTACGTATCAAAGAGATAAGGATGTTTTAACATTCTCGAAAAAGAACGGATGGAATTGGATCGAATTTCCTACAAATGGGATCGTCCGAAAATTAAAATCTCGGCAAGATTGGAACGGCAGATGGACGCAAAGGATGTGCGCTCCGATTATTGAGGTCCAATTGGATAAACTAAAAACTGTTGATGTTCAAGAATTGATACCCAATAGTATTCCTGAAGAAATCACAACGCCTCATCCAGCCTTTCAAAAAGGAGGAGAGTCTTTAGCTTGGCGTTACTTTGAGAGTTTTCTCAAAGACAGGTTTAAAAATTATCAAAAACACATTTCAAAACCAGATTTGAGCCGTAAAGGATGTAGCCGTTTGTCTCCATACCTTGCATACGGAAATTTAAGCATGAAGCAAGTGTATCAAGAGGCTTGTCTGAAAATGGAGAAGGTTTCAAACAAAAGACCCTTGCAGAATTTTATTTCCCGCTTGCATTGGCACTGTCATTTTATCCAAAAGTTTGAGGATGAATGTACTATGGAATTTGAAAATGTGAATCCTGCTTTTAATGTCTTGGTCAAAGAACAAAAATTAGATTGGATCAGGGCTTGGCAAGAAGGAAAAACAGGAATTCCATTGGTTGATGCTTGTATGCGATGCGTTACTCAAACGGGATACTTAAATTTTAGAATGCGCGCTATGGTGGTTTCCTATTTTGTACATAATCTTTGGCAGGATTGGCGTGATTTACATTATTTGGCACGACAGTTCCTCGATTATGAGCCCGGCATTCACTATCCCCAAATTCAAATGCAATCTGGTGTAACAGGTATCAATACCCTTCGCATTTACAATCCGGTCAAAAATGCACAAGATCACGATCCAAAAGGAGAATTTACTAAAAAATGGATACCTGAATTGAAAGATGTACCTGGCCACTTAGTGCACGAGCCGTGGAAATTAAGTGCTATGGAACAGCAGTTATACCTTTGTGTTCTGGGGGAAGATTATCCTTTTCCGATTGTTGATCCAGAAGAGTCGAGGAAAAAAGCTTCAGAAATCATGTGGAAACTCAGAAAATCTGAGGTGGCAAAAATGGAAGGTCAACGTATTCTGTCAAAACACGTGTCCAATCCAAAAAGATAGTCTAGATTTAGTAGTTTTGTTGTTATCTATGAAAGTACATCTACTTCTAATTTACCTGTTTGCATCATTTTTTTTGAGGGCGTCTTTTCCTCCTGATGCTATAGTAATCAGCGGGCAACCTGGACCAATGTTTAATAAAAAGCACTTTTTGGAAAATGGATTGGATAGAAGTTTGAAATTGCGAAATGCATTTCAAAAAGTAGAAAGTACCGAAAAGGTGGTTTGGGTCATATACGATTCAGGGAATTCCAAAAGAGGGGCTTATCCCGATTCAATTCTTCAAAATTATATTGCCCTCGCCAAAATCGATAACATAGAAACGCTCGTTGTTCGCAATAATAAAGATCTTTTAAAAACTATAAATAGTCGCACTGATAGCACCGATAATGAGGATAAGTTTTCCAAACTTTTTTATTACGGACATGCAACACTTGGAAATCTTGAGATTGGATTTATTAATGGTTTTTTTTGGAACAAACTTTTCAGTACGAGGTTGAATGTAAATAAATTAAAAAGTGCTGCATTTACCGATTCTGCTATGGTAAATGTCGTGGGCGGATGCAGAACCGCATTGCCGCCAAATTATTTTAGAAAAAAAAGTGTTGCGGAGCAATTTCAACGGCTCACATGCGGAAAAATATTTGCTTCGGATGTAAGGGTGTATTATCCTGGTGGACCTGTATCTGATAAGACGCTGGTCAGAAAAAACAATGGCAATATTATTGAATTTCAAGGAAACAAAGAATAATTGATATTTCTTTAAACCATTCGCGTTCGAGCTTGTTTTCTTTTCATGGGTAAGGTTAAAAAACAGCATCTTCCAGCCAAAATATGTCCTGTTTGTGGTTTCTCCTTTGCTTGGCGAAAAAAGTGGGAGAAAAATTGGGATGAGGTTGTTTATTGCAGTCAACGTTGCCGCCAATCGAAGTCAATTAATCAACAATCATCTCAAGCTTTACCATCATGAAAAGAGCGCTTGTTTGGTTTAAAACCGATTTAAGGTTATCGGATAACGAAACGCTAGTTAAAGCAATTCAATGGGCAGATGAGGTAATTCCTGTTTTTGTAATTGACGAAGGGCAATTGAATGAAACGGAATTCGGTTTCCCAAGAATGGGACAATTCAGGTATAAGTTTTTACTAGAGTCCTTAAATGCGCTCCATCTGAATCTCAAATCGAAGCAATCGGGCTTATTCCTTGTTAAAGGTAATCCAGAAGTTGAGATTCCAAAAATTGCATTGAAATATCAGGTTCAAAAAGTCTACACCAAAAAGGAAATTGCACCTGAAGAAATTGAAACGGTGGAGAACGTTGAAAAAGAGTTATGGAAGAATAAAATACTCTTGGAGCAATTCAGTACAAGCGTGCTGTATCATGCAACCGATCTTCCCTTTTCTATTAAAGACTGCCCGGATGTTTTTACCGTATTTCGAAAGAAAGTTGAAAAGGAAGCTAAGATATTAGAAGAACCTTCAATACCTGAAAAAATAACTTCTCCGTCCATTCCTGATGGTCAACAATTAATTGATTTAGAATTACAGACTGTAGATTTTAAATTGGATCCGAGAGCTGTTTTTCAATATTCAGGTGGTGAAGATGAAGCTTTAAATCGCTTAAATTTCTACTTATTTGAATCCAATGGTATCAAAAAATATAAGGAAACCCGAAACGGTTTAATTGGAGCCGATTATTCTTCTAAGTTTTCACCTTTTTTAGCTTTAGGTTGTATTTCGCCACGAACGATTTATCACGCTATCAAACGTTATGAAAAGGAACGTATTGCAAACGATTCAACCTATTGGCTTTTTTTTGAATTGTTATGGAGGGATTTTTTCAGATACGTAATGAAGAAACATAAGTCTAGACTATTTCACCTAAATGGTTTCAGTAAATCGAAGGTGTATGAACTACCAACTAGAGATAGGAAGCTTTTTTCATCGTGGGCTTCTGGGAATACTGGGAATACGTTTATCGATGCAAATATGAAAGAGTTAGGTTTAACGGGTTTCATGAGCAATCGCGGACGACAGAATGCAGCAAGTTATCTCATTCATGATTTAAATCTTGATTGGCGCCTTGGGGCTGCATATTTTGAATCCCAATTGATTGATTATGATGTTTCGAGTAATTGGGGGAATTGGGCCTATATTGCAGGCGTTGGAAATGATCCGAAAAATGGAAGAAAATTCAATATTGAACAACAGGTGAATTACTATGACAAACAAGGTGATTACCAGAAGTTGTGGTTAAATACCATCGACATACATGCATAAAAAACAAATTGTCACCTAAGGTGTTAATGAAGCATGAATCAAGATTTAATTTGTCAATACAGTGATTTGCCTTCACCATGGGCTTATGTTGATAAAAAAAAGTCAGCAAATGAAACGTTAACGGATTCAGATGTAGATCGAATCATTGAAATGGCATGGGAAGACCGAACACCCTTTGATGCTATTAAGAATCAATTTGGATTGAATGAACAGGCCGTCCGCAATTTAATGAGGAAAGAATTAAAATCAAATTCATACAAACGCTGGCGTGAACGTGTAGAAGCATGTCAAACCAAACACCTTAAAAAAAGATCATCGGAAATTA
>JBILIM010000234.1:0-3890 GCA_044349985.1 Crocinitomicaceae bacterium | reverse complement strand
GGAAAAACACAATTTTATATCAAGGAGAGTGATAAATTTGTTCTTGGTAGTTCTTACGTCGATTGGATGAGTTAACTTAAGATTATATTATGGATTCATTTTATCATTATTCTCCTATTGAAAAGGAAAACATGAGGGTGGTTCCTCTAATTGAAAAGGGTGAAAACGGTCAACCGCAGATTTATCTTTGGGAAAGCGGAATGCCTTATTTAATTGGGACGATAAAAATTGAAGGGATTCTTTTGGATGGGGAAGTGGCAATTAATGACTTTGACTATGGAAAAGGTATTTTAGATTCTATGATTTCAGCAAAAATTATTGAACCACCACACCGTTATGTATTGGAAAATGATTTGGAGATACCAATTTGTAAATTGCTTGTAGAAATACCTGAAAAACTTTAAGTATGATGAAAAAAGTGTTGTATGTAGACATGGATAATGTGCTGGTTGATTTTAAAACCGGAATCGAAAAATTGGACGAAACAACCTTCAATGAATTTGAAGGCAGGTACGATGAAGTACCCGGAATTTTTGGAATGATGGAACCGATGAGCGGTGCTATAGCGGCTTATGAAATGTTAGCTGAAAAATTTGACACTTATATATTGTCCACCTCACCATGGGGCAATGATACAGCTGCATCAGATAAGGTACGATGGGTTAAAAAATACTTGGGAGAAGTAGCCTACAAAAGATTAATCCTCAGCCACCACAAACATTTGAATAAAGGCGATTACATTATCGACGATCGAACAAAAAATGGAGTACAACATTTTGAAGGAGAACACATTCATTTTGGAACCGAACAGTTTCCGGATTGGGATAGTGTTTGTGAGTATTTGTTGGGGCTGTGAATGGGTTATAAATCTTTAACGTTAAAGAGAAAAAAATAAGATAATTTAGAATGTTTTACTAAGTTTGAAAAGTCTTAAATTAAAGAAAGTAAATTACAAATATGGAAGCGTTTATAGAATCAGGAATGGAGTCTGGGATAGTTACAAATACCCGCTCAAGTTTATTTAAACCGATTGCAAATTACCATGAGATTTTAAATGAGTTGGAAAGTTGTTATGACCCAAATGTACTTGGTACTGCAGATAAATTATTTTGGTTGGTTTCTGAATCTCCTGATGGTATTGTACTTGTAGTTAATGATTGTATCATGTCACATTCATTTATGTCAGATGCTGACGAACAAGCGATGATTGATTTCATGAAGTCAAATGGAAATTCAGACGCGGTTATTCAATTCATGTCGAGTCATGTTGAAGAGTTGTACGCAGCGGATATTATATCATTTATAGCAGAGCCTGGGCAATCTATTACGATTCAAATTACGGATTTAGAGGCAGGTAATACGGAATACGAGATGACTACTTAGATTCTCGATACGTTTTATATACTTGATTGGAAAATAATTTTGTTTGTTGAAATTGTGGAGTTAAATTTCATTCATTTGAAAGAAAAATAATTAATTCTATCGCTCGAATATCGCTTATTTCGTATTTATATTTCAATTTAAATGCTTCTTTGAAAGTCATACAATTTGGAAGATTTTTTAATTCCGAAATGGCATTGTAATAATCAATATAGTTTTTAATTGTATTCACTTTCTTGTTATTTTGACACCCCATTAACTTTTCACAAACCTTACTATCCCAAATAGGGTATCTATCGGGATGTAAAAAATGTAAAAGTTTAGACGCTCCAACAAGTGAATTATTCATGAACTTCATCAATTGGTTTAAGTTGTTCTGATTAATTTTTAAATCTTGATCATTAACGATAGCCAAAATATCTTTTAAATCGATTTGGAACTTCGAAATATTTAGTGTTTTAGGCATCCAGCCATAAATCATATTTGCTCCCTGAATTAATGTGTTTTCATCTAAAATTTTTCCCGCAAAAAAAAGTAAAATACTGTTGTAACTTCTGATGTAGCTTTTACTAAGTGTATTTTCTTCAATCTTTAAGATTAAAGTATCAACGTTTTCAATTTCGCTAACAATACTTTTGATTTGGTTGTGCATGGCAATTATTTTATTCTATTTTGATTCGCTGTTCATTACCTTCCAAGTCTTCAAAATCAATGAAAAAGGGAGTGTCTTGATTTACTGAGGCTATTTCATTCTCTATGATTTCTCTTAGATCTATTGGTTTATTGGCTACAATTGACCTTGCAATGAGTATAGATGTAAAATGTTCAATACCAAGTTTTTGAAGTTCAACCTCAATAGTTTCGTGACTTGTACCTGGTTCAAATGAAGGACCAGAATATTCCAACAAATAAGCCTCCGAATCTATAATAATCGATTTCGATGAATTACCAGGATAAAGTGTTAATAATCGATCAGAACCCTTGAAACTTTGGTATATTAAATTCAGCTCTTTTAAAAAACCAAGATATTCTAAATTGTAATTGAATTCTGAAGTAATAAGACGACAATATTGAGTCCCCGAAGTAGCGTTTTTTAAAAGATACATTACGAAATCTTAAGATTGTCAATAATATTTTGTAATTCTAGGTTGATTTCTTCCTTGTGATCTAAGATATGCGTTTCAATTTTTTTCAAATTTTCCTCCCACCAACTCTTGTATATCATCAACTTTTCTCTATGTTCCTCTTTTTGATTCCAATAGGTTAACCAAACACCTGAAAAGTTTTCGCTTTCAGGTGAAAGGATTTTTATTTTTTGCTTATTGGATGCATTTGAAAGTAGTTCAGTTGTCATTTCAAAATATTTAAATCCTTCACCCAAGGTATATTCTGCCAAAAGAAATTGTTTTGTTTTCGGATGATATTGCATTCGACATTCGAAGGTATATGGTGTGTCGAGAATTTCTATGTCGAAAGTTAGAATAAATGCAAGTAAGGTTTGTTCTTTATTTTCAGTGAAGAACATCATACTTGCTGGATCTAGTCTTAAATGGAATGAATTCATAAATGGAATCTAATTTAAATGGACATATTTTATTAACTAAAATACTAATTTTGTTTAAAATTGAATTTGTATGGCGAATCTTAAGTTATTAATAAAATCAAACCACGAGGACGGTGACGCAATTGAAAACACTATTAACATCAACGTAGAAGATGCATATTTTTCTAAATTCCTCGATCAAAGTTCAGTTGATTGGGCAAGTTTAAATGCACATGCCTTAAGCTATCCGAACTACATTGAATTGGTTAAATCTGAAATTCGAAAAAATAAAATTGAGATACCTGACCCCAATTATTGGACAACGGAAGGTATAATTATTTCACTCAACGAATTTATCATTCCCGAGGATTATTACTTAAGTGATATCGAAGAAAGAATATTTACTGGTGATTTAATCGATTAAACTTTTGAGCCAATTTTTGGTGCTTAATTCGAAATCAATTACAAATTAACCAATTGCACTCTTCAATTCTAAATTGCTTAAGTGAAGCAATAGCAGATAAGAGTCGCCTTTGATTCGTCCTTCCAAAAAAGCGCGGTAAGATTTTCCGCCATCTTGAAACACCAAGGGCTCAGTGCCTTTTTCTCCGCCACCAAGCATCATCAAGGAATTGGAATCGTGAAGCTCTTTGGCCATCTCGAATAAAAAATCAAAAGTCAAACCGTTAACATGTTTCAATTGGTATTTTCTAGCAAAAACCAATTTATTGTAAATATCCGCTTTGGGAAATAATTTACCCGGACGTAAAGGGAAATCAATCAAAATATTCGAAGGAAATTCTTTCGGAGTTCTTTCTTCTTTTAAACTGCCATCTGGATTGTAAACATTTTCTATCTTTTGGATACGAAACACGGGTTTCAAGTTGTTATCAACAAATACTTTTGTTGTTTTTGAAACCATTTTTCCCGTCATTTTCAAGTCTATCTCGGGATTTTCTTTTACCAG
>JBILIM010000233.1:0-3894 GCA_044349985.1 Crocinitomicaceae bacterium | reverse complement strand
CTTCATAAAATCTAGTGTTATTTAACAGATAAACTAATTTGAAAAAAAATTGTTTATTTAATTGCAAATATGTTTAAGTTTCGGCTTAAATTGAATATTTTTAGCATGTTTTAACTCAAAAATCAAACTATGAAAAAAATTACCTTTCTTTTAGTAGGGTTTATTTTCTCAGGGGGTTGGCAAATGGTTGCCGCTCAAACAAATGACGAGTCGGGTGTAATCTACTGTGAATCTCACGGAATATCAAGACCTTTATCTGAATTAGCTGAGGAAAATCCTATTAATCTTAAAAAATTGGAGCGTCAGAATTTGAAAAAAATGAAAGACGTTGAGTGGGTTTCAAAAGACAAAAAATACCGTAAGCCAAACGAATACGTGTTCAAGTCTGAAAACAATCCCTTTTTGTACGGAAATGATTCCAGTATTCTTCAAACAACCTATGGATCTAGACCTGCTCCATCAACAAAAATCAACATCAATGGACTGAACAACGGGTCGTATCCCCACGATCCTTCAGGTGCAGCAGGCCCAAACTATTATATTCAGGCTGTAAACGCTACTACCTACAGGATTATTAACAAAACAACTGGTGCTACTGTAACGTCTGGCGCTGTTGGAAGCCTTTGGAGCCCCGCTACGCCAAATGATGGTGATCCAATCATTATGTATGATCGATTTGCAGACCGATGGTTTATTTCCCAGTTTGGCGTTTCGGGCAACAAAATATACATTGCTGTATCGACAACAAATGACCCGCTAGGCACTTACTACACTTACACTTATACTTCTCCTCAATTTCCTGATTACTTGAAATTTGCAATTTGGCATGACGGCTATTACATGACCTCTAACCAAAATACTCAAAAAGTTTTCGCATTTGAACGTTCCGTAATGCTTACAGGAGGAGCGGCTAGGGGTGTATTCGCTACTTACAATCCGCCAGATGGAGGAGGTTTCTTCTGTCCGCTACCAGCTGATGCCGATGGAAACCAAGGTCTACCAAGTTCAGGAGCATGCCCGATTTTCTCCTATTCTGATAACGGATGGGGAGGTGGAAACACCGATGCTATTCAAATTTACCAAATGGCGGTGAACTGGACTCCAGCTACACCAACAGCAACCATTTCATTTGTAAGTGCTGTCCCAACAGCAGCTTTTGATGGTTCATACAACGCGCAATGGAATGATATTGCACAACCTGGAACGACTCAGAAACTTGATGGTATTGGTGGAGTTTTAACTTACCGTGCGCAATGGAGAAAATGGAGTGGATACAATACGGTTGTATTAACTTGGGGTGTCAAAATCAGCGCAACACAAAGAAGTATCATGTGGGCTGAATTGAGACAAAATCAATCTACAGGTGCTTGGTCAATGTATCAGCAAGGTGTTTACACTCCAGATTCTTATTACCGTTGGGTAAGCTCAATTGCTATGGATGACGCTGGAAATATCGCATTGTGTTATACAAAATCAGGTTCTTCAACGATTTACCCTGGTTTGTATTATACCGGTCGTTTGGCGTCAGACCCACTGAATCAAATGACTTTTACTGAAGCAACTGCAATCGCTGGAACCGTATCTCAAACAGGAGGTATCAATAGATGGGGCGATTATTCACACACTTCATTAGACCCAGATGGTTCTACATTCTGGCATACGGCTGAATGGGGTGGCGGAAACGCTAGCAACCCTAAAAGAACCCGCATATACTCTTTCCAATTGGCTTCCCCAACGAATGCAAATGTTTCTATCACTTCCAGTGATGCCGACAACATTCTTTGTTCAGGAAATTCAGTAACGTTTACCGCAACAGCTGTTAACGGTGGAACATCGCCGAGCTATCAGTGGCAAGTGAACGGGGTTAATGCAGGAACAAATAGCGCTACCTTTACACCGACAAGTTTGGCAAATGGAGCTGTAGTGACGTGTATCATGACCTCAAATATGCCAGGAGTTACAGGAAATCCTGCAACTTCCAATGCAATTACTACTCAAGTTCTGTCGAATGTTACACCAACAATCAGTGTTAACGGTACAACTCAAATCTGTTCTGGAACTGCTGTAACCTTTACTACATCGGTATCTAATGGTGGTTCTACTCCATCCTACCAATGGCAAGTGAACGGAACAAACGTAGGGTCTAACAGTTCTGTATATGTTTCCAGCACACTTACAAATGGTGCGCAAGTAACTTGTACATTAACTTCGGCTGCAAATTGCGCGAATCCAACCACAGTTACTTCTGCTCCAATTGTTATGACTGTAACTACAACACCAGCAACTCCTACTGTGACTTACAATGCTGGAGTTTTGACATCATCCTCTCCAACAGGCAACCAGTGGTACTTGAATGGTGTTGCTATCGCAGGTGCAACTGGACAAACTTACACACCTGTGGCAAATGGCGTTTATACAGTTAAAGTAACCAATAACGGTTGTACTTCATCTGCATCTGCTAATGTCACCATTAATGGTGTTGGTATCGAAGAGTTGGCTGATGGATTGTTTACGATTTATCCCAATCCTTCTTCAGGTGAATTCAATGTTGAATTCGAAGCAGTTGGTGGTGAGACATACGCATTGACCATCTTTGATGAAATGGGTAAATTGGTTTATGAATCCACCATTGAAAATCAAAGTGGAGCCTATGCACATGAAGTTAAATTGAACGAAGTAGCTTCAGGAATTTATACCATCAGCTTGAAAACAGGTTCTTTAGAATCTAACAAGAAGATAGTAATTAAGAAATAATAAAAATTCATAGAATGAACAAATGGCTGGGTTATCCCGGCCATTTTTTTTTACAATAACAACCAACTCAATAATACAATAATTGCAATTCCTATCAGGTTCAATAGCAATCCATATTTGATCATATCCTTAACTTTCAAGTAACCCGAACTGAAAACAATGGCGTTCGGAGGTGTACCAACGGGAAGCATAAAAGCAAGGCTTGCGCCTAAAGTTAACGGTATTGCCAATTGAAGAATAGGAATGTCTAATTGGTTTGCAAATCCTGCCGCAACAGGCACAAATATTACAACCATTGCCAAATTTGACAATACTTCAGATGCAAAAACGGCAAGCGTAACAACCGCGATGAGCAAACCAAAATAAGAGACCGAATTCAATTGATCAAAGGCGGAGGATAACAGCTCGATCATTCCATTTTTTTCCATCATTGCAGCCAAGGCCAATCCACCACCAAAAAGCAACAATATTCCCCATGGAAGTTGTTTGGTATCTTCCCATTTCAACAAGGTCTTTTTTTCTTTAGAAGGAATTAGAAATAACAAAGCACCTCCCAACATGGCAACGTTTTCATCCCGATACGAAACACCTGTGAAATCTACGATAAGATCTTTAAAAATCCAAAGTACAACGACACCCAAAAAGACACTCAGCACAACCAATTGATCCCTCGTCCAAGCTGATTTAGGTAAGTTAAACTGATGTAAACTTGGAGTTTTGTCTTTCCGAAGTGAAAAATAAAATAGCAAGAAAAGTACGCACAACATTAACAGCGCAACAGGTAAACCAATACGCATCCAAGTAAAGAAATCGACTTCCGTTTGAAATTGTTTTTCAAGAATACTTGCCATTTGCGTGTTAGGGGGAGAACCTACAAGCGTACCTACCCCACCGATACTGGAAGCGTAGGCCACCGACAACATTAAAAAAACGGAAAACTTTCCTTTTTGCTCCTTTTTCGGCATTGATTCTATAATTGCTAATGCCATGGGAAGCATCATTAAGGCCGTTGCCGTATTTGAGATCCACATACTGATCAAACCTGTGCTCATGATAAAACCGAACAAAATTCTTGGTTGCGAATCGCCTACAATTGATATAATTCCTCTGGCAATTTGTTCGTGAACATTCCATTTTTCG
>JBILIM010000011.1:0-14534 GCA_044349985.1 Crocinitomicaceae bacterium | reverse complement strand
AACTTCTTTATTCCCGCAGTCTAACCATTCCAAAACCTGACCTGGTTTGAACTTATAACCCGACTCAGTGAGTCTCCTAAGTGCATCAGGCAACTGGTATTCTCCCCCTTTCACCACATTGTTATCGATGAGGTATTCCAATTCTTTTCTTAATTGAAGGCCATCTTTGAAATAATAAATTCCAATCATTGCCAAATCAGAAACAAATTCTTTTGGTTTTTCAACGAAATCAACAATTTCTCCTGCAGTATTCAATTTTACGACACCAAAAGCACTTGGATCTTCAATTTGTTTTACCCACAATATCCCATCTGCATTGGGATCGAGTGTGAAATTTGCCCTAAAAAGTGTATCTGCAAAAGCAACAACTACAGGCCCTTCCAATTTTTCTTTAGCGCACAATACGGCATGCGCGGTTCCTAAAGGTTCGTTTTGATAATGTATAGATCCTTTTGCTCCAAGCTTTTCAGCAACACCTATAAGTTCTTTTTCTACGTCGGTACCAAAATCACCAACAACAAAGGCTATTTCTTCTATTTTTTCATGACAAACTGCTGCAATATCCTCAACCAAACGGTGAACAATAGGCTTGCCGCCAACAGGTACTAGAGGTTTAGGGACAGTTAACGTATGAGGTCTGAGTCGGCTTCCTCGACCTGCCATTGGTACAATTATTTTCATATTCTTAAATGCGTAAATCCAGATCTATGGATTTTAATTTATAATTAGTTTGTTCCGGTACTTCCAAATCCTCCGGACCCTCTTTCGGTAGTTGATATTTCAGTTGCTATTTCCCATTTAGCTTGAATAACCGGGGCAAAGACCAATTGAGCGATCCGTTCTCCGGTTTCGATATGTACATCTTCATTTGATACATTTACGAGCACTACACCAACTTCACCGCGATAATCAGCGTCGATGGTTCCTGGGCTATTGAGTACAGTAATTCCTTTTTTTAATGCCAATCCACTTCGTGGTCTGACCTGACATTCGTATCCTGGCTCAATTTCTAGAAAAAGACCTGTAGGAATAAGTTTTCGTTCGAAGGGTTTGATGGTTATGGTTTCATTCAAAGATGCACGAACATCCATACCTGCAGAAAGTGCTGTTTCATAGGCAGGTAAGGCATTGTTTGAATGATTGATAACTTTAACGACCATTTTATTTTTTTTGATAAAGTTACGAAAACTAGCACCGCTGTTGTTTGGCAATTGATACAATAATCAACAATGCATTCTTTAAAATGTCTAGGCTTTAATATTTTCCTTTTCTAGGGAATAAACCACACCTATGTACACTAAGATAAGTGTATTATTTATAAAAAATTTGAGCGTTGAATTTTCAATATTCAATGTATTGGCGATTAAAAACAAAAGAATTGCTAATCCTAGGTACAAGCCAAATTTGCGTAGGTTGTATTTTATGGGGTAGTATTTTTGACCCAGAACATAGGAGGCCACCATTTGCAAAAAATAAACAATTAAAGTAGCCCATGCACTTGCTACAAAACCATAAGTTGGAATGAAAATAACATTGATAAGAATCGTAATTGCTGCACCTCCTATTGCAATGAAAGCGCCAAATTTGGTTTGACCGCTAAGTTTATACCAAATGCTTTGGTTGTAATAAATGCCGAGGAAAACATTCGCCATGAGCAATATAGGTACCACATTTAATCCTGCGTAATAATTTTGGTTTCGGATAAATAACTTGAAAATATCAAGATTAAGTGATACCACTAAAAATACGAGACAGACCGTTGCAATAAAAAAGTTCATGACCTTTGTATACATCTTGTTCTTGTCTGCATTCTTCATTTGGTTGAAGAAAAAAGGTTCGGCAGCATAACGGTATGCTTGTAACAAAATAGTTACCAGCATAGCCAGTTTGTAGCAGGCAGAGTATATACCTACTTGTGCTTCCGCATCATGCAAGCTGGTTAATGAATGTCCATCGTAGAGCATTTGTTTCAACAAAATCCGATCTAAAGTTTCATTTATAATTCCTGCAAAGCCGGCAATTACCAGAGGGATTGCGTAAACAGCCATTTGTTTGGCTAATGAAAAATCGAACTGAAATCTTAAATTGATAAATGATTTGTAGAGCAATAAAGGTTTGACCAGTGATGCAATCAGGTTGGCAACTAAAATAAACATTACCCCTTCTTCAGGTCTTGCTGCATCAAACATGACCAAAAGAAAAAATAGATTCAGTACAATATTAACGAGGATCGAAGCAAATTGAATGGTCGCAAAGCGCAAGGCTTTTTCTTCAGCACGAAGTTTAGCTAAAGGAAGTGCACTAATTGCATCAATACACACAATGGCGCCTAAGAGTATTATGTACTCGTTGTGATCCGAAAAAAGGAGTAAATCGGCTATGTTCTGGTTGAAAAATAAGAGTAGTGCAAAAAAAAGCGTATTGATTCCGATGACCGTTAGAAATCCATTTAAAAAAACGGTATTCTTATCATCCCGGTCTTGAAGAAATCGAAAAAAGGCTGTTTCCATACCGAAAGTAAGAAACACAACCAAGAATGCTACCCAAGCATACAGTTCAGAAACTACACCATAATCTGAAGGATCCGAAAAAACATAAGTGTATAACGGAACGAGTAGATAATTCAGGAGTCTCCCAACGATGCTTGAAAGCCCATATACAGCAGTTTGCCCAAGAAGACGCTTAACGGGATTTGACATTAACCTCTAAAACTCGGTTTTCTTTTATCTAAAAATGCTGAAGTTCCTTCTTTAAAATCTGCGGTTCCGAAGCATTTTCCAAATTCTTCAATTTCTGTATGATAGCCATTCACGCCGTCTTCAAACCCTGCATTTATGGATCGAATTGCTGCTGCAATAGCAGAACCTGAATTGCTCAAAATTTTTAATGCCATTTCTTCAGCTTTTGGCAACAGTTCTTCCAATTCAACTACATGATTAACAAGGCCCCATTGTAAGGCTTCATCGGCTTTTAGCATTCCGGCAGTAAATACCATTTCATTAGCTTTTCCTCTGCCAACCAATTGGGCAAGTCTTTGTGTTCCACCATATCCTGGAATAACGCCCAATGAAACTTCTGGCAATCCCAATCTTGCATTTGCGGATGCAATTCTAATATGTGCAGCCATTGCCAATTCAAGTCCGCCACCTAGTGCAAACCCGTTGATTGCTGCAATTACCGGGGTTGAAAGCTGCTCAATAAAAGTAAACAACAATTCCTGTCCCTTTTGAGCCAATTCCCCGCCTTGAGCAATCGAAAAATCTGCAAATTCTTTAATATCAGCTCCAGCAACAAAGGATTTTTCGCCAGATCCTGTTAATATGATTACCCCAGTTTTTGTATCTGCATCCGCTAACTTTATGGCTTGATGTAATTCCTCAATAGTGGATTTATTCAGCGCATTGAGTTGATTTGGTCTATTGATGGTAATAATTTGAATCCCGCCTTTCTGTTCCGTTAAAATAGTATTGTACATGTAAATTTTAATTTGAATTGGTTAAAGATAAGAAAAGGAATTAAGATTGAATTTGTTGTAGATTATCCAGGAAATTCATACTGAAATTGAAGTATTTTTAATCGCCTGTCTACCCTCAAAAAATCAGGCACAGAATCGTTCCAATCAATAACTACAATCTCATACCCCTCTTCAATCAATCTATCAAGTGTAACCCTGTCCGGATAAAACGGATAAGCAATATCATTGGTATGATACATCCAGTTTACATAGGTAAATTCCCCTAAGTCGCAACCAAATACGATTCGTTTCACGGCATCTTTAGGTTGCTGTTGAATGAACTCATGTTTTCTAATTCTGAGCTTATCTGCCTTATAAAGTTCCGTTCCTTCTTTAAAACCGAATGCATCGAGCGTTTGACCGGGTTTGAGTGATAAATTAACAGTTGTAATGATGACACCTATTCTGGCGATTGTTTTTATTTGGTAATTTTTAATAAGGTCTGTATAGTAATCTATGCCGAATGCAAAAAGCAGTAACACAAGAGGAATGACTACTGCTGTAAACGATGGCATCTTAGTTTGTGCAAAAGCGAAAAAAATATAGATCACAACAATGGGAATGCTGATCACGGCGATTTCATAATATTTACGACAAATGAACACCAATGCCACAATTGACATTGCCAAGAATGAATAGAAGAGAAATTGTTCGAAATAGAGGTTTGGGATTTGATTGAAATGATAAAGGAAATTTCCTGCGTGTTTTTCGACCGATTGCCATAAATGCAAACTATTGTATGTCATTTCTCTTTCCGCTTCTGCAGGAAATCTGAGAAAGGTATATACCTGCCAAGGTAAAAAGGTCAATAATGCTATACTGAAAGAACGTCCAATAGGCTTTAACGGGTTCAGTGTTTTTTTCTTCAAAACAGCTCTGAATGCGATAATGCCCCAACCAAAAAATACCAAAAGACCCACTAGCCATTTTGTAAGAACAGCCAATCCAACAAAAATACCGATCAAATAAAGCCATTTATTCTGTTCAGATTTTTTCCATTCCACATATGCCCAAAAGGAAAATAGGATTAGCGCAATAAAAACAGCATCATTGTGATCGGTCCCGATTCTACCGGATACCAAGCCCAATAAATACGATGAATGCAAAACGAGTAGAGCAGCAATTAACCCCGTCCTTCTTGAAAAAAGAAGTTTCCCCATTCGATAAATTGCTGGAATCATTGCTGTAAAAAGGAGCACAGAAGGCAGTCGAACAGCGTAAACGGAAGAACCAAATAATTTCATACTCAATGCCATAAGCCAGGTGAACAAGGGTTGTTTGTGTAACCAGGTTTCTGATAAAACCCATTGATCATGAGGGATATTTATGGCTTCAGGATGCATTCGGAACAGCTTAGGATGGAAAGGTTCAGACATGCAATTTTTAGCTACTAAGGCATGGAATTGCTCATCCCAAGTGTAGAAATAGGGCGAAAATAAAGCGAAAGCGGAAGCAAGACAGAAAGCTGAACCGATTAAAGCAGGTAGCCAATATTTAGAATTTCTGGAAAATAAAAGGCTTGCTGTAATCAGAAAAACAAACCATAAAACCAGAAACACCTTTGGAGTAAATGGTATGTTTTCAAGAAGATTAAGCACCTTTACTTCTTAATCGTTTGTATAATTTTATGCCTATCATGAGTAAAATGGCAACGCCGAAAAAACCAATCGTTGCTTTTAACCAATTCATAGAACCCTGCAATTCTACTAGAAAAACTACTGCAACCAAGACTAAGGTTGCGAGTTCATTCCATATCCGTAATCCGTTTGATGTCCAATTAAAACGATTCTGTATCAAATCAAACATTATTTTTTGGCAGACCGCATGGTAAAAAAGCAGCATGGCAACGAATCCTAATTTGATTAACATCCATTTTTGATCTAATAATGCAGGGTTTATGAAAAGCATCCAAATGCCAAATAGGAGCGTTAAAATCATGGCAGGAGTAGTGATGATCCACCATAATTTTTTTTCCATGACGATAAACTGATTGGATAAGATTTGCTTTTCTGAATCTGTTTTATCTTGCGCTTCCGTGTGGTAAATGAATAACCTGACGATATAAAACAGACCTGCAAACCAACTCACCATAAAAATGATGTGGAGCGATTTTAAGGTTTGATACGTTTCGTATTGCATGGGTTAAATTTACTATTAATACGTTAAAATTTCATCTAAACATTTTTTAACTTGTCGCAGCTCATCTTTAGAAATTTTTCCAATTTTCCGAACCAAGCGTTCTTTAGCAACTGATCGTATGTGAAAAGTTAAAACTTCTGATGTTTCAATTAAATTGTTTGAGCTATCGGGTTGAAGTACAAGATTTCCTTTGTAATTTTTTATTTTGGTTGTGAGCGGGCAACAAATAACCACATTCAAATAGGTGTTAAGTAAATTGCCACTGATGATCAACAAGGGGCGCATTCCAGCTTGTTCGCTACCTTTCACTGGATTTAGGTTGGCATACCACAATTCACCTTGTTTCATCCTCTTCAGATTCGTTAAGTTGATTGAAATAATCAGCCATTCCTTCTTCTGCAATCAGAAGTGTATCTGAATCTTCCGATAGTTGCTTGTATGATTTGAGATATGCGGCACGATTGAGTTGATCCAAGTATATGGAAAGTGCTTTTTCGATGATTTTATTTTTCGGAATAGCCAACTCTTTTGATTTTTCATCGAGTATTTGAAGCAGCCAATCGGGGAGTGAACTTGTAAATGTTGCCATAATATATTTATAAAATGTAAATATAAAACGAATGTATAAATTTTAAAAATTTATTTTAGGTTAAGCTGTCCTATTCAATTTTTCAATTAAGTATGAGGTAATCCCATCGACAGAAGGAAGTATTCATATTTCTTAAATATCTTTGCAACTTAAAAGAGGAATAATGAGTGTATTCGAATTGTCTGAACAAGAATTACAAAGAAGAGAGAATTTAACCAAATTGAGGGAGTTGGGAATTGAACCCTATCCTGCAGATTTGTATCCTGTTAGTGATTTCGCTGTTTCCATAAAAGAACAATTTGAGGAAGGAAAAAGTGTATGTTTGGCAGGTAGAATGATGAGTCAACGCATTATGGGAAAAGCCTCTTTTGCAGAGATTCAGGATTCAACAGGACGTATTCAGGTGTATTTTAACCGCGATGAATTGTGTCCTGGAGAAGATAAAACGCTTTACAATGATGTGTTTAAGCGCCTTTTGGATTTGGGTGATTTTATTGGCATTAAAGGAACACTTTTTACAACGCAAGTGGGTGAATTATCCATTCATGTTAAAGAATTTACACTTTTAAGCAAAGCATTGAAGCCTTTACCGCTTCCAAAAACAGATGCAGATGGAAATATTCATGATGCATTTACCGATCCTGAGATGCGCTACAGACAGCGCTATGTGGATTTAGTGGTGAATGCTCCGGTTAAGGAAACCTTTGTCAAGCGTTCGAAAACGTTGAATGCCATGCGTCAGTTTTTTAATGAGAAAGGATATTTAGAGGTAGAAACGCCTATTTTACAGCCTATACCTGGAGGTGCTGCCGCTAGACCATTTATCACACATCACAATGCATTGGATATTCCCTTGTACTTACGCATCGCCAATGAGTTATATCTTAAAAGACTTATTGTAGGTGGTTTTGATGGTGTCTATGAATTCGCAAAGGACTTCCGAAATGAGGGAATGGATCGAACGCACAATCCCGAGTTTACCGTTATGGAAATTTATGTTGCTTACAAGGACTATAACTGGATGATGGATTTCACCGAACAAATGATTGAGCGTGTAACCCATGAAGTTTGTGGTTCCACAACTGTTCAAGTAGGAGATCAATCCATTTCGATGAAGGCACCTTTTGCTCGAATTACGATGCGAGATGCAATTTTGGAACATACAGGTTTCGATATCAATGGCAAATCAGAGGATGAATTGCGATTGGCATGTCGTGAACAAGGCATTGACGTCGATGATACCATGGGCAAGGGGAAATTAATTGATGAACTTTTCGGTGAAAAATGTGAAGGCCATTACATTCAACCGACTTTTATTATGGATTACCCGATTGAAATGTCGCCATTGTGTAAGCGTCATCGGGACAACCCGGAACTTACTGAACGTTTTGAATTGATGATCAATGGTAAAGAAATCGCCAATGCCTATTCGGAATTGAATGATCCAATAGATCAGCGTGAGCGATTTGAAGAGCAAATGCGACTTTCAGAAAAAGGAGATGATGAGGCCATGTTTATTGATCAGGACTTTCTGAGGGCTTTGGAATATGGTATGCCACCAACCTCAGGAATGGGAATAGGAATCGACCGTTTGGTGATGTTACTCACGAACAATGCTTCGATACAGGAAGTATTGTTTTTCCCGCAAATGCGGCCGGAAGTCAAATCGGTTAAACTCGAACTGAACGAAAATGAAAAACTGGTTTACGACTTGGTGTCAGCTGTCGGTTCGGATGCATTGAATGCGATCAAAGAGCGAACGGGATTGAGTAACAAGCAGTGGGACATAACTATAAAATCCCTGACAAAACAAGGATTACTGAAAGTTACTAAAATAGGGGAGACCCTTACCGTTGAGTTAAGTGCTTAAGGCAGTAAAGCCTTCATTGCTGTATACTGGTCTTTATAATCGGTTGTTCCTTTACATTCCAATTCTACCTTTTTAGCATGAAAGAATTCAATTCGGTTTCCGGGATCGGGATGCGTGCTTAAAAATTCAGGAACTTTTCCTCCGCCTTCTGCTTCAATCTTTTCGAAGAATCCGGCACCTCCATCCGCATTGTAATCCGTAGGGCATAAATAACGCACTGAACATTCATCTGCCTCAGTTTCATGATTTCTTGAGAATTTAAGGCCAATCAGTGCTCCACTCACTTGTTTAAGCGCTACTTTATCACCTGCAATAACGTCAAGAAGAATTTGTATGCCAAACATCGTGGTCATTTGACGCGTCGAATGTCTTTTATCTGCATGTCCGATCTCATGGGCCAGAACGCCAGCAAGTTGATCTTCAGTATCTAAATATTTCATCAATCCCGTATATACGTATATGTAACCCCCTGGAGTGCAAAATGCATTCAATACTTCATCATTATCAATAATTCTTAACCTCCAAGCAAATTCTTCCTTGAGTTCAACATTTCCAGAGTTGAGGATTTTATCCCTTATGTCATATAAATACTTATAAACTTTAGGATTTGATGCGGAATCCAATTGCGGATATTCCCTGGAATTGCTATCGATTTCGAACGCGACTTGAGCACCCAATTCTCTGTCTTGATCAATAGTAAATAAATTGAAACCTCCACCCGAAGTGCCTCCGGTTCCATTCATAACACCGCAAGATGTAACCAGCAGTAGCAGGGAGAAAAGTGAAACAATGAAGTTTATTTTTTTCATAGGTTAAGACTAAAAAGGAAATAAGTAAGTTGTTAAAAATGTGATGAAAAATGCAATCCCCCAACCGAGGTAAATCTCTAAATGTGAATGTTTATTAAGATACAATCTAGACGACATGATTACGCCGGATACAATTAAAGTAAGGGGTACCAACCAAAACTCAAATTTTACTTGTTCCATTAAATAAGCAAATATAAATCCACTGAAAATGCCGGCTCCGGCTGCATGCAGACTGATTTTCATTTTATAATTAACGAAAATACATGTTGCCGCTACCAAAACCCCAGAGAAGGGCAAAACTTGAATGTACTTTGGCAGGTAAATGTTTAAACTCATTACATAATTGAAGGAGAAATAAAGCAACAGACAATAAATTAAGGTAATAAGAAGTGGAACATTTCTTTCACTTCGTTCCTCCATTTCCAATGATGAAATAACGTTAATAAGTTTCAGATAAAGAAAGGACATACCAGGTGCAAGGACACCTAAAAGAACAAAAACGGTTAACACAAAGGTTTTGTATACCATTGGGAAGAAAAACAATGAATTCGAAAATACAACGGCATTTTCTGCGGGGATAAAAAAAACAAGCAGTAAGGCATAAATTGGCATGAATAGCGGAATGCATAACCATGAAATTATGTTTGCGGTTGTTTTCATAACTCTTTTCGCAGTCTAGCAACAGGAATATTTAATTGTTCTCTGTATTTCGCTACTGTTCTTCTTGCAATATTGTAGCCCTTTTCTTGAAGTAAAGCCATGAGCTTCTCATCGGTTAATGGCTTTCGTTTTTCTTCACCTTCGATGGCCTCAGAAAGTATTTTCTTTACTTCTCTGGTTGATACTTCTTCACCTGAGTCTGTAGATAGCGATTCGGAAAAAAAGTACTTCAGTGGAAAAATTCCGTATCCGGTTTGCACGTATTTACTGTTGGCAACGCGTGACACCGTGGAGATATCCATGTTGACTATCTCAGCAATATCTTTAAGAATCATTGGTTTTAGCTGTGTCTCATCACCAGTTAAAAAGTAGGCTCGTTGATAGGTCATGATAGCATCCATCGTATGGAGTAGGGTGTTTTGTCTTTGTTTTATAGCATCAATAAACCATTTTGCACCATCCAGTTTTTGTTTTACAAACATAAGTGCCTCTTTGTCTGATTTAGAAGTCTTTGCACCTTCAGCATAGGTTCTTAGCATTTGCTCATAGGTTTTGCTGATTTTCAAGTCAGGTGCATTTCTTCCGTTTATGCTTAATTCCAATTGACCTTCAAACTCCGTAATCATAAAATCGGGTATGATTTGCTGATGGTTTTTTGCAGATTCCTTCATGGAACCTCCAGGTTTTGGATTTAACTTGAGAATTTCTTCAATGGCATCCTTAAGATCATCGTCTTCAATTTCCAATTTTCCGGCGATTCTTTCGTAATGTTTCTTCGTAAATTCTTCGAAATATTTTTCAAGGATTACTTTTGCGGTAAAACGGGTTATATCGCCATCCTGCTTTCTGTTGATTTGAATGAGGAGGCATTCCTGAAGGTTACGAGCACCTACACCAGCTGGGTCTAATTCTTGAATCACCTGCAATATTTCCTCTACTTCAGCTTCAGTAACATTTAAATTTAAGGCGAAGGCTAAATCATCAACTAAAGCGTCAATTTCTCTTTTGAGGTAACCGGATTCATCCAGATTGCCAATAATCATTTCGGCAATGAGGAATTGTTCATCATTTAAATCGAGGAGATGTAATTGTTCAATAAGTTTTTCTTGAAACGATTGCTCACCGGATAGTGGAATAACACGCTCTTCATCATCCTTGCTGGTATTGTTGGCTTTTGTTTTATAATCGGAGCCTTCTTCGTCTATATATTCGGAGATGTCAAATTCAGGTACTTCCTCTTCATAATCGTCGTAATCGTCATCACTTTCGTAATCGTCATCGTACTCTTCACCTTCTTCCAGTGCAGGATTTTCTTCAATTTCTTGCTTGATTCGCTGATCGAGTTCCATCGTTGGCACCTGCAAGAGTTTCATCAGCTGAATTTGCTGAGGAGAAAGCCTTTGCTCAAGTTTCTGTGCAAGATACTGTTTGAGTGCCATTTATGAATTTAAATTTCTCTAAAAATAGAAAAATATATCAAAACTCAGCGTTAAGTGGTGTTCTTGGGAATGGTATTACATCGCGAATATTGGTCATTCCTGTAACGAACATCACCATACGTTCAAAGCCTAGACCGAATCCTGCATGTGGCACCGTTCCAAACTTTCTCGTTTCTAAATACCACCACAATTCTTCTTCTGGAATATGAAATGCGGCACATTTTTCTTTTAATACCTCTAATCGTTCTTCTCGTTGAGAACCTCCAACCATTTCACCAATTCCAGGAAATAGAATGTCCATAGCAGCAACTGTCTCTTTACCTGGCTCCGAATGTTCGTTACGTCTCATATAAAATGCTTTGAATGAGGCAGGATAATCGGTAATAATTACGGGTTTTTTATATTCTTTCTCTACGAGGTAACGCTCGTGTTCGCTTTGCAAATCGGTTCCCCATTCTACCTCATATTGGAATTTTTTCTTTTTATAATGATTGGAACTGCGAAGAACCTCAATCGCATTGGTGTATGTAATACGCTCGAAAGCATTCTCTGTCACAAATTTTAGGCGATCTAAAAGTCCCAATTCATTGCGTTCATTCTGTGGTTTAGCTTGTTGCTCAGTGGCTTCGCGTTCGTTTAAAAACTGAAGATCGTCTGCACAGTTAGCCATTACATATTTACATATAAACTTTAGCATTTCCTCTGCAAGGTCCATGTTGTCGTTGATGTCATTGAATGCCACTTCCGGTTCAATCATCCAAAACTCAGCGAGGTGACGTGATGTATTCGAATTCTCTGCACGAAAGGTGGGACCGAACGTGTACACTTGTCCTAGTGCTAAAGCTGCAAGCTCTGCTTCCAATTGTCCGGATACTGTTAAGTTGACGGGTTTTCCAAAAAAGTCTTCTTTGTAATCTATTTTTCCGTCTTCGTTTTTTGGTAAATTTTCGGGATCTAAAGTCGAAACGCGGAACATTTCACCGGCTCCTTCTGCATCGGAACCTGTTATAATTGGTGTATGGATATAGAAAAATCCCTTGTCATTGAAGAATTTGTGAATCGCAAAGGAAACAGCATGTCGAATGCGGAAAACAGCACCGAAGGTATTGGTGCGAAACCTCAAATGCGCTTGTTCGCGTAGAAATTCCAAACTGTGTTTTTTCGGTTGCATCACAGTTCTCTGTACATCATCCGGATTCGCTTCTCCAATAATTTCAATAGCAGTAACTTGCAATTCCACTGCTTGACCTGCACCTTGAGAAGCTACCAAGGAGCCTGTTAATCCAACAGCCGAACCGGTTGTGATTTTTTTGAGTAGTGTTTCTTCGAATTGTTCAAAATCTACTACTGCTTGCAATGTTTTAATGGTTGATCCATCGTTTAATTGAATGAACCTATTACTTCTAAAGGCACGCACCCATCCTTTTACGGTGAGTTCTTTGCCGATTTCCGCTGTTTCTAGAATGTCTTTTATTTTGATTTTGCTCATTTTCCGGATAATTGAAGGTAAAATTAATAAGAAAGAACAATAAACAAAAAAACCGCATCAAGTGATACGGTTTTCGTTACAATTTACTGTTGCGATTACATTTTAATAATCAAGAATTCGGTTCTTCTATTTTTTTGATGCTCTGATTCAGGACACGTTGACTTTACCGTTCCTTCACATGGGCAATTGGTAATCAACTTAGATTCGCCATAACCTTTACCATAAATGCGTTCAGGGTTGGTGATTCTCGCTTGAATGTAGCCTGCGGATGCTTTTGCGCGATTATCAGACAAGGTAGCATTAGATGCAATGGAACCGCGGCAATCGGTGTGTGAACCTAATTCCACAACCATTGTTGGGTATTCATTCATTATTTCTACGATTTTATCCAATTCTAAAGCCGCATCAGGGCGAATAACATACTTACCTAAATCAAAATAGATGGGTTTGATATCAATTAATTTCGAAAGATCCATACCCACATCCATTTTCGTCATTGATAAATCAATGGCTTCTTGAACTTCAATTGCACCTGGTTTATCAATTTTAGCAGTATAATTTACAGTTTTGGATAAGTAGCCTTCTCTACTGATTTCAATGGTATACTTAACATCATCGCCTATTTTCTTATCGAAAATTGCTTTCAATGCATCACCGCTGGTTTCTGTTATTACTTCTAAAAATTTGTTTCCTGTGATTTCATCCGTAATCGTCACATATACTTTATCCAATGGTAGCCCTGTTTTTTGGTCAGTGATAAGACAGTGTAGAGACAACCCAGGGTCTTTTTCAAGAGCTAGATCCAAATTTATTTCCGATGAGGTCTCATCTTTATTTATTGTTGAAATGTTACCTGAGTTATCAAAATAATCGTCTTTAGATACGGCAATTTGATATTCCATTTCCGGTTCGAGTTCGAAGAAATAATTACCATTATCGTCTGCATTTGTGGATGCAATGACATTTCCATCCTTATCTTTTAACGCGATGAGCGCACCAGGTAGTATTAGCGATGTATTATTGTCAGTTACAGTGCCATTCAGCGTAAAATTAATTTTAAAGGGTTTTATTAAGGTATAACTGTAAATGTCATCACCGCCTTTTCCTTCGGCTCTGTTTGAGGAAAAATACCCTGTAAGATTGTCACTATTCATCGAAAAAGCAAAATCATCATTTTGACCGTTCACGGGCATTCCGACATTCATCAGTTTATCAAATTCACCTTTTTTATTTGGGATCATCACGAAAATATCCAGGCCTCCAAGTCCAACATGACCGTTTGAAGAGAAAAACAAATGGCCTTCATTATTTAGCCAAGGAAACATTTCATGCCCTTCTGTATTGAATTGACTTCCAAGGTTTTTGGGAAAATCAAAAGTTCCATCGGCTTTTATATTAACACTGTAAAGATCGGCGCCACCATATCCACCCGGCATATCGGAAGCAAAGTACAATGTTTTTCCATCGGCACTTAAGCTAGGATGTCCAACCGAATAGTCTTTTGAGTTGAAGGGTAATTCACGTTCATTGATCCATATGCCATCGACATTTATATCCGCACAATAAAGTTTTAAATTTTGAATGCCATTTTGGTCTTTTTTTGCTTTCCCTTTAGCGATGTTGTTTCTTGTGAAATAAACGGTTTTACCGTCATTTGAAAAACATAAAGGCCCTTCGTGGTATCGCGTATTTACTTTCTTGGTTATCAGATTTATTGATTGAAAATCTTTATTTTGATCAATTGAAGCCGAATACAAATCTAAAAACCGTTTGCTGTCCCACGACCATTCATTTTGAATGGGAATACTCTTTTTTCTTGATGATACAAAGAATGCAGTTCCTGCACTATAACCAGGATAGCCCCCAAAATCAGCAACAGGAGAATTGGATGCCAAATTGGAAATGGTAAAGTGTGCACCCTGCTTTTCAATTTGGTCAAGATAGCTGGGATTCGAGATGAACGAAATTGCCCTTTTGTCGGCTGCACTCAAATCATTAAATTTATTCATCCAAGCATCGCTTTCA
>JBILIM010000010.1:0-14601 GCA_044349985.1 Crocinitomicaceae bacterium | reverse complement strand
TATTTATCTTAACGTTTCAGCAGGATCCCAAAACACATTTATAAAATCAACAACCTGATCATTATAAACCTGAACACCTTCTTTCTTGAGGAGTTCCTCCATTTGATTGGAAAATTGAAAATGCATCTTACCTGTAAGAATTCCATTTCTGTTCACTACCCGATGCGCTGGGACATTATGAAGTTTATGTGAAGCATTCATTGCCCATCCAACCATCCTACTCGATTTTGCGCTACCCAAATAATTTGCAATTGCGCCATAGGACGTTACCCTGCCACTTGGTATCAATCGGACAACTTCGTATACACTTGCAAAGAAATCTCTATTTTTCGCATTAAGTGATAATTCAAATCGTTTCTCGTCCATTGAATTCTTCAAAGTTAAATCAGATTTTAACGTGAATAGAGGTTACAGGTTCTCCGAGAAAGTGACTCGCTTTTCTGTTAAACACCTCTTTATTTTCTGTAGTAAGATATGTTACATCACCCGATTTACTGCAAAGTTGCTCCAATTCAGGATGACGTTTTAGATATTCGTCAAGCTTTTGAGCAACGATAGGACCCTGAGCGATTACGCGAACCTCCGGCCCTACAATAGATGCTATATAGGATTCAATTATTGGGTAATGCGTACATCCTAACAACAAGGTATCCATATTCGGATGTTGGCTCAATAACGCTTGAACATCCTCTTGAATAAATAGTTTCCCGGCTTTAGTTTGGTACTTTTGATTTTCAATAATTGGAACCCACATCGGACAGGCCTGTTGAAAAACATTCACATTTGGAGCATACTTATCGAGTTCCAAAACGTAGGATTCTGAGCGCACGGTGCCTTCGGTTGCTAAAATCCCAACATTCCCTGTTTTTGTAATTGATCCCAATTCTTCAGCACTAGGTCTGATTACCCCCAAAACCCTTTTGTTGGTGTCTATTTTCGGAAGATCTTGTTGTTGAATCGTTCGCAATGCCTTAGCAGAAGCAGTATTACAAGCTAAAATAACCAATTCACAACCTCTTGAAAAAAGTTCATTAACCGCTTCCAGCGTATATTCGTAAACCACATCAAATGATCGGGTACCATAAGGAGACCTTGCATTATCACCCAAATAGAGGTAATCGTATTGTGGTAATCGTTTTTTAATTTCAGCTAAAATGGTCAATCCACCATAACCGGAATCGAAAATACCGATGGGAGCGTACGTATTCATTTATCAAAAATAAAAAAAGAGACTGAAGCTATTGCATTCAGTCTCTTCTATTTAATCGTATTGTCTTTGAGACTACCTTCATTTTTGAAGGATTCGACTCAGAGTAAACTTTAATTACTGCTGTGTGTTTTTACATATTCTGCGTCCATCTTAAGAAGAATTGGCATAACATCATTCGTGATATCCAATTCCCCTCTGAAATATAAGGTTACCGTTTCATCGATAACATAATCCAATTTTTTCAGCGCAGCTACCTCTTTAATGGCATCTTGTACCATTTGAAGAATCGGTTGATTCAATTCCTGGCTATACAACTGCAATTCTTCACTATGAGATGCTTGTGTTTCTTGCAACATTTGTTGTTTTTTCATCAATTTTTCTTCTTCGAATTTGATGAGGGTAGGTGTCATATCACCTCTTTTCTTTTCATATTCTGCTAATAACTTATTGAAGTCTGCTTCTTGTTCTTGCAAATCCAAAATCAATTCAGATTCCTTATCTTGTAATTTTTGCATTGCATCTTTGCGGGACTGAAGGGTATCCAATAATTTTTGTGAATTCACATGTGCAACTTTTGATTGAGCCGAAGCAGTTCCTAAGCTAAACAATACCATTAAGGTAAGCATCCAATTTTTCATTTTTTCTTTCTAATTTAAAATTAACATTATGGGTTGATTCCCATTTCTTCCAATACGTCGTCGCTGATGTCATTTTTACTATCGGCATAGACGAGGTTACTTTGATTGGCCTTGTCAAAAACAAAAGCTAAGTTTTTACTTGAAGCCACTTTTTGCATGGCATCATAAACTTGATCTTGAATTGGTTTGATTAGTTCTTGTCTTTTTTGAAAATAATCACCTTCAACTCCAAAGCGCATTTTCTGTAATTCCAAAACCTCAGTCTCTAACTTTTCAATCTCTTCTTTTCGCTTTTCCTTTTCTTCAGCCGGAAGCAACACTTCTTCCCTTGCGAAATTTTCTTTTTTTGAATTAAGTAACTCGTATTGGGCATCTATGTCTGACAACCATCTTTCAGCGAGGTTATCAAGCTTTACTTTTGCCTCCTCGTATTCTGGAACGTTTTCCAAAATGTAATCCGAGTCAATATAAGCAAGCTTTTGGGCATTGGCAATTGTTGTGCCAAATAGTAAAATAAGAAGTAAAAGTCCTTTTTTCATGTTTTTTTGAAGCGGAACGGCCAAATTAATCAATTTATTGTGTTTCACCAAAATTATAGCTCTCCCAAATTCATTCCAATGGTAAAGGTTAATTTTGGATAATAGCCTTTATCACGAACACCATCATCTGAAGGACCACCGAAACTATTGGACCAATAATCCAGTTTATCAAATCCAAGACCGTAATCCAGTCCGAGCATTCCAAACATTGGAAGGAACACCCTAATTCCGACACCTGCAGTCCTTTTTACATTAAGCGGATTAAACTTAGCAATAGATGGGAACGTATTTCCTGCCTCTGCAAAGACTAATGCATAGAAGGTAGCCTGTGGATTTAAAGAAATAGGGTAGCGTAATTCAAGGGTGTATTTTGCAATAATTGGATCTCCAGCTGCTGATGAGATTGAATTGTCCTCATAACCTCTTAACGCAATAATTTCCCGTCCGCCCAATTGATTCACACCGGATAAACCGCTACCTCCTAAAGAGAACCTATCAAATGGGGTAATGCCCTTATCGGGTGTGTATGCACCCATGAAGGCGAAACCAAATCGAGGCATTAACACCAATTTTTTATCGGCAGTAAGCGGGAAAAACCATTCTCCGGTAAGCTTAATTTTATAATACTCCAAATATTTATAGCGCTCTTGAGCCGACATATTTACATAATCCTGATCACCCTGAAAATAGGAATAAGGCAAAGTTGTTTTGGCACTAAATGTAATATTTGAACCACTTTGTGGATAGATAGGAGCACTTACAGAACTGCGCTGCAACACATATTTAAATGCAATATCATTTGCATACCCATTCGGGAAAATAGGGAAACGCGCATCATCTGTAACATCATAATACTGATAACTCAATTCGTAATAAGCTGTAAAATAATCATCCGGCCATTTTTTTCTTCTACCAAGCCCCACACCTGTTCCAGTAATTGAGATACCCGTATAAGCTGGATTGGAAGGTATGTATCCATTACCAAGTGCCGTATGGTTAATCCAATAGGAGAGTGAGTTTGGTTTTTTACCCCCCAACCAAGGTTCAGTAAATGAGAAATTGTATCCTTGATAGAACCTTCCATTTGTTTGAGCTCGAATCGATAAACGTTGCCCGTCTCCACCAGGAAGTGGTGTCCATGCACCTTTCTTAAACATATTCTTGGTAGAGAAATTATTAAAAGTTAGACCTAATGTTCCGATAATCCTCCCATTACCAGTTGGACCAGCGCCACCATATCCTCCTGAAAGTTCAATTTGGTCGGATGACTTTTCCTCAACTACATATTCAATATCTACCGTTCCATCCTCTGGATTCGGAATAGGATTCACTTGGAAAGCTTGTTCATTGAAAAAACCAAGTTGAGCCAATTCCCTCTGTGTTCGTATGATATCGTTTCGATTGAAAAGATCACCTGGACGGGTTCTTATTTCACGACGAATGACGTAATCATTGGTTTTTGTATTCCCTTTTATAATAATTCTGCGCACACGTGCTTCTTTACCTTCAATGATGCGCATTTGATAATTTATGTGATTGTCTTGAACATTGGTTTCCACGGGGATTACTTGAAAAAACAAATATCCTCTATCCATATACAAAGATGAAATATCTCTACCGTCCTCACTCATAAACAACCGCTGTTCGAGAAGTGGCTTATTGTATACATCACCTTTCTTAATTCCCAAAACCGTATCCAAATATGAGGAACGGAACTTGGAATTACCAATCCATTCGATATCACCGAAATAATATTTACCGCCCTCTTCAATTTGAAGATGAATTCCCAAATTCTTATCGTCAATTTTATAAACAGAATCCTCAATGATTCTTGCATCACGTAATCCGACAGCATTGAATTTAGAAATCATTGCTAATTTATCCTTTGCGTATGAGCTTTCTGTATACTTAGACCTTTTGAAGAAGCGCCATAATTTTTTTTCTTTGGTGTCCTTCATTGCCATTTTAAGTTTCCAATCTGGAAGTTCAACATTACCATCAACGATGATCTCTTGAATTCCTATTTTGGGTCCTTTATTGACATCAATAACGAATATTTCGGAATTGTTCACCAAGGTATCCACTACCCGATTAATGGTAACATTAACGCCATAATAAGCTTTCTCCCTGAAATATCCTTTTATTTTAGATTCTGTCTGATATATTAAGTTCTCCGTGATGGTTTTTCCTGAGTAGAGGTCAATTTCTTCTCGTAATTTATCGACATCCCTTCTGTTCAGCCCAACAAATTTAAACCTTGATAATTTTGGCCTTGTGGTTACCTTAATAAGTAAATAGATTACCCCTGCTTGTTCTTTTTCTGCAATGATCTCGACGTCTGAAAAAATACCTTCATTCCATAGATTCTTAATGGCGTTTGAAATCTGTTGTCCAGGAATGGTTATGGTTTGACCTTGCTTCAAACCTGCAATTAATTTTATTGCTTGATGATCAAAATTATCAGCGCCTTCAACCCGTATTGTACCCAATTCGTATTTTATCGGTTCTTCATAGCTAATTGATAAATCTCCAATAGATATAGGTCCGTCAACCTGACTGTAAACAGCACTGTAAGAAATTAGCAAACAAAATATAGAAAGTAGGATTCTCATAAGTTAGATAAGTTGTTCAGAAAGCATTCCGAAACGGCGCTCCCTTGATTGATAATCCAAAACTGCTTTAAAGAAATCTTCGCGTTTGAAATCAGGCCATAAAACATCGGTGAAATGAAATTCTGTGTATGCAATTTGCCACAGTAAAAAATTACTCACCCTGTGCTCTCCGCTTGTACGAATCAATAATTCAGGATCGGGAATTCCGTTAGTTGTTAGATAATTTTCTATATTTTCAGGGGTAACGGGTAATTTTAAATTTTCACTTGCAATCAGTTGATTTACGGCTTGGGTAATTTCCCATTTTGCACTGTAATTCAAAGCGAGTATGAGGTGGATGTCGTTATTTTCATTTGTGGTATTCATTGCCTGAATCAACTCACTTTGACAATCCTGAGGTAAACCTTTTAAATCTCCAATCGCACTTATTCGCACACCTCCTTCAGAAAGTTCTTTAATTTCATTTGCCAATGAAGTTACCAATAGATTCATTAAACCTTCTACTTCATCCTTCGGTCTGTTCCAATTTTCTGTTGAAAAAGCATATAGAGTAAGATATTGTACGCCTAATTCTTTTGCTGCTTTGAGGGATTCCCTGACCGATTCTACACCAAAATTATGCCCATAAAGCCGGTCGTGACCTTGCTTTTGCGCCCATCGGCCATTACCATCCATGATAATTGCAACGTGTTTTGGTGTTTTATTCCGATCTATTTTCAATAAGTAATCCATCTAGAGTTCAGGAAATTGCAACGAATATAAGAAAGAATCTTGATAGTCTATTCAACTTTAATTTGCTTAACATACCTTAACAAAAAGAGGGATTTGGCTAACCAAGTCCCCCTTTTAAAAATTATAAATGACTTTTATTCAGCAAGAACAATCAATTTGTTGTTGGTCAATTCTACCACACCTCCGTTAATTTGAACTCGAATCACCTTTGCATCTGTATTGTCTTTTTCAATCATTTTATTTGAAAAGTTTTCGGATTCAAATGGTTTATCAAGATCTACTTTAACGACACCATCCTTCAATGCAGCAATTATTGGAGCGTGGTTATTTAAAACCTGAAAAATCCCATCGTTTCCTGGTAATTGCACTGCATTTGCTTCACCGCTAAAAACTTTGGCCTCTGGTGTAATTATTTCTAAATGCATCCTATAGTATTGAATTTCAATTAAGCTTCAGCCAACATTTTCTCTCCTGCAGCAATTACATCTTCAATTCCACCTTTAAGGTTGAATGCAGCTTCTGGATACTTGTCGTATTTTCCATCTAGAATCTCATTGAACGCTTTAATGGTATCGTTGATATCCACCAAAACTCCAGGTATACCTGTAAATTGTTCTGCTACATGGAAAGGTTGAGACAAGAAACGTTGTACGCGTCTTGCTCTGTGAACAACAAGTTTATCTTCTTCAGACAATTCATCCATACCAAGAATGGCAATAATATCTTGAAGTTCTTTATACCTCTGAAGTGTAATCTTCACACGTTGTGCGCAATTATAATGTTCTTCACCAACGATTTCTGGAGTCAAAATTCTGGAAGTTGAATCCAACGGATCCACCGCAGGGTAAATACCTAGCTCAGCAATTTTTCTTGACAATACAGTAGTGGCATCAAGGTGCGCAAACGTGTTTGCCGGAGCAGGATCCGTTAAGTCATCTGCAGGTACGTATACAGCTTGAACGGATGTAATCGATCCATTTTTGGTAGAAGTAATTCTTTCCTGCATGGCTCCCATCTCGGTTGCAAGTGTAGGCTGGTAACCTACCGCTGAAGGCATCCTTCCTAAAAGTGCGGACACTTCAGAACCTGCTTGTGTAAATCGGAAAATGTTATCAACGAAAAATAAGATATCTTTCCCTTGACCATCACCTTCGCCATCTCTAAAGTATTCAGCCATTGTCAAACCAGAAAGTGCCACGCGCGCTCTTGCACCTGGAGGCTCATTCATCTGTCCGAAAACGAAAGTCGCTTTTGATTCTTTTAAACCTTCTATATCGATTTTAGAAAGATCCCAACCACCTTCTTCCATAGAGTGCATGAATTCATCTCCATACTTGATGATTCCTGATTCGAGCATCTCTCTTAAAAGGTCATTTCCTTCACGCGTTCTTTCACCAACACCTGCAAATACAGACAATCCACCGTGTCCTTTGGCAATATTGTTAATCAATTCCTGAATAAGTACCGTTTTCCCAACTCCTGCACCACCAAATAATCCAATCTTACCTCCTTTTGCATACGGTTCAATCAAATCAATTACTTTGATTCCCGTGTACAAAACTTCTGTAGCCGTAGTTAATTGATCGAACTTTGGCGCCTCTCGGTGAATTGGCAATCCGTTTGATGCATCAACAGTGTTGATTCCATCAATAGCCTCTCCAACTACATTAAAAAGACGACCTTTAATTTGATCACCTGTAGGCATTTTTATCGCACTACCCGTAGAAGTTACCTCCATTCCTCTTCTAAATCCATCAGTAGAGTCCATAGAGATTGTGCGAACGGCATTCTCACCAATGTGAGACTGCACTTCTAACACTACACGTGTACCATCTTCTTTTCTTACCTCCAAGGCATCATAAATATTTGGAAGCACTACTCCTTTATCGAAGTTAACGTCCACTACAGGACCGATTACTTGTGAAACTTTTCCTTTAATTCCGGACATTTTAATGTCAATTAAGATTAAACAAAGACAGAACAAGCTGTCTGAAAATTTGGCGCAAAGTTAATTCAATTAATTTGAACAAAAAGTTTTTGTTAAGATATTTTTTTTCGTCTAGAAAATTTTGGAGCGAATCAAAATTATGAATCTTGAAAATTCCTTCTCATGAGCATTTTTGCCGTTATGTAGCAGAAGAATACCGACAATAAACTTACAGATCCAAAGATAAAAATGAAATCTGTCCATTTAAACAGAATTGGAAATGCCTTGTCCTCTGCGATAGGGATGTATTCACCGAAAAATTGAATAGACGCGAAAACATAACCCAATACCAATCCAAAAAGAATTCCTTTTAATGAAACAAGTAATCCCTCGAAAAAGAAAATTTTAAAAATCGCGTTTTTATCGGCACCAAAGGCAATCATGGTTCTAACGTTGTCTTTTTTCTCTACGAAAAGCATTGTAATTGAAGAAATTAAGTTGAATGCAGCAAGAATGAAAATAAATATCATGATTACAAAAACAATCATTTTTTCGGTTTTACTTGTTTTAAAAATCAACTCATTTTTTTCCAAATTGGTTTTGACTTCAAAGCTTGAACCCAAACTACTTTGTAAATCTTCCTTAACAATAGCTTTTTGGCTTTCATCTTTCAGAGAAACATAAACCGCATTGATTTCTTTATTGTAGGATAGTAATTCCCTTGCAAACTTCAATGGCACCACTATAGCTTCCGCATCAACTTGCTTGTTGTAATGTATCCTACCGGAAATTCTAATAGACTTCGAAATAAAAGGGTTACCATCTGCCCTCAACTTTGCATCTCTTTTAGGTGCGTAAATTTTGACACTTTGATACCCTAAACGCTGAGGAATAGTAACTTCGAGATTATTCATCAATGTATTTCCCAATATGGCTAAAGCACCAACCCCATCCTCAATAAGGCCTTGACCTTGTTTTAAATGCGCACTATTCTTCATTTTTGCCATTTCCAAAAATTGGTTAGAAACACCATATATACGTGCATTTACCCATTTTTTATCATGCTTCAAAACCACCAACTCCTCAATTGCTGGGGACCAAGCTTTAACTTCAGGGTTACTATTGATTGCGTTGAAATCAATTTCATCTTCGTAAAACGTTTTACCCTCTTGGGTTTTGATGATAATATCTGGATCAAAATCAGTGTATAAATCCGACACCATCGATTCAATGCCATTGAAAGCTGATAACAGAATAACAAGTGATGCTGTAATTATCGCAATTCCAACTACAGAAATTCGTGTAATCAGATTGATAATGTTTTTCTTGCGTTTCGCTGTAAGGTATCTTCTCGCTATGTAAAATGAAAAATTGATGGTTTTTATTTTTTGAGTAATTCGTCAATTTTCATGGCATAATCCAATGAATCATCTATAAAATATATCAATTCAGGAATCTTTCGCATGTTTTTCAATCTTTTTCCCACGTCTCCGCGAATTCGGCTGGAATGCACTTGAATTTCTGCTAAAACATCTTTTTTTTCTGGTGCACCAAAAACGCTCAGGTAACATCGAGCTATTGAAAGATCCGAAGTTATTCTAACAGCCGTAACGGACACCATTGCGCCTAGACACATTTCTCTTGCATTCCGCTGAAAAACAATGGATAATTCTTCTTGAATAGTGGCTTCTATTTTGTTTTGTCTAATTGAACTCATAATACAAAAGTAATAATACTATGCCCTTAGAAATTATTAAGGTATACAAATTCGCTATCTTTGAGGCGATGAAAGACTTTTTTGAAATATACAGATATACTTTCAAATACAAATACAGAGCGATTCTTGTTATCGTTTTCAACTTATTGTTTGTCGTTTTCAATTTATTGTCTTTAATTCTTTTCATCCCGTTCCTACAACTCATTTTTCAAACAGATTCACTCACGCAAAAACTGGAAGCGCCAGCCTGGGATAGAAGTTTTGTTGGTTTTTTTGCATACACCAAGGATTCCTACAATTATTTCATGAATGAAATGATTCAAAACGATCCGAAACACGCATTACTTTTTGTTTGTGTATCTGTATTCATCGCCTTTTTATTAAAAAATATTTTTCGCTATGGTGCAGTTTGGCATCAATCGGAGTTGAGAATGGCAGTTGTGAGAGATTTACGTGAAAACCTATTTCACAAGGCTTTACACCTGCCTCTAAATTTCTATACCAATGAGCGTAAAGGAGATCTTATTTCAAGAATGAACAGTGATGTAGGAGAAATAGAAGTTGCAGTAGTTAGCATTTTAGAATTGATTTACCGAGAACCTGTGGCATTGATTATCAATATTGCCACACTGGTCTATTTGAGTCCAAGCTTGACATTAATATCTTTTATATTGCTTCCCATTTCTGCATTTGTAATTTCACGAATAGGAAAGAGCCTTAAAAAAACTGCAAAACAAGGGCAAGAACAAATGGGGCTTCTTGTTTCTTCTATCGAGGAAGGACTCGGAGGAATCAGAATAATAAAAGCATTTAATGGAATTCATCAAGTATTTACCGCATTTAAAAAAATAAACCTTACACATCAAAAACTAATTACTAAGGCTTTTAGAAAAAGAGATTTATCACCTCTACTCAACGAAACACTTGGTGCTGGAGTTATGCTCTGTTTGGTTTGGTTTGGTGGATCAATGATTCTTGACAAATCAAATAGTAGCCTTTCCGGTGAAGTTTTCATCACATTCGTCATTGTGTTTTCTCAATTACTCCGACCCATACAAGGTATTGCCACGAATATGGCATCACTCAATAAAGCGAAAGCTTCCTTAGATCGCATAAATGAAATACTAAATGCGGATGAAATTGTTAGAGAATCTAATGCACCTAAAAAATTAAATGTGCTAAATCATTCGATTCGATACGAAAATGTATCCTTTAAATACCAAGATGAATTTGTGCTAAAAAATATAAGTCTTGAAATTGAAAAAGGAAAAACCATAGCATTGGTTGGAGAATCGGGAAGTGGAAAATCAACATTTGGAGACTTGTTGGCAAGATTTTACGATGTGAATGAGGGCGAGGTCTATTTTGATGATATAAACATTAAAGATTGTTCGCTTATTGACTTGAGAAATCAAATCGGTATTGTTTCCCAGGAATCCATTTTATTTAATGCAACAGTTAAGGAAAACATTGCTTTTGGAATGATCGATCCGTCGATGGAAGACGTTATTGAAGCTGCGAAAATTGCCAATGCGCATGATTTTATTTCGGCTTTAGAGAACGGTTATGAAACAAATATTGGGGAGCGCGGGAATAAGTTGTCAGGGGGTCAAAAACAACGAATTAGTATCGCAAGAGCGGTTCTGAAAAACCCATCCATTTTGCTTCTTGATGAAGCTACGTCCGCATTAGACACGGAATCAGAAAGAATTGTTCAAGAGGCACTAGAAAACTTGATGAAAAACAGGACTTCAATAGTCATTGCACACCGAATGAGCACGGTAAAAAATGCGGATTTAATTGTTGTGCTATCCAAAGGAGAAATTATTGAAAAAGGCAAACACGATGAGTTACTGGAATTAAAGGGAATCTATTTCAAATTGTGTCAATTACAAAATATCATAACCAAATAATATTTATATCTTTTTTCCGAAACCTCCTGCCGTTAAATTTGTTATGATTAGTAGAATTATTGTAACATTAAAACAACTGTTTGTTTATTTTTACGTTATTATCGCGATGAGGCCGCTTATCATTATAGTTCTAATCAGTTGTATTTGTAAAAATACTTCCGCGCAGTTGGTTACCACTCCAGGTCAATCTCCTGTTGGCTTGGTCCAAAATGTTCTGTTGGGTCCTGGTGTTACGGTTTCCAATATTGCATATACGGGTGCCAATACTGCAATTAGTGAATTTTCAGCTACCGGAACAAATCTTGGGATTTCCAATGGAATTGTTATGACAACAGGCACCATATATGACAACGGTGCAGGTCCTCAAGGACCAAATAATCAAACCAATGCAGGGATTGATAATCAAGCACCCGGATCGGCACTATTAGCATCCATTATTCCTGCTGGGGCATCTACATATAATGCAGCAACATTGGAATTCGATTTTGTACCCTACTCCGATACGGTAAGGTTTCGTTACGTTTTCGGATCGGAAGAATACCCAGAATACGCACCACCGAACAATTCTTCTTACAACGATGTTTTTGGATTTTTCATTTCCGGACCAGGAATAACCGGTCAACAAAACATAGCACGATTACCATCAGGAGCAATTGTTTCCATAAACAATGTCAATGCCATTACCAATTCCGCATATTTTAATAACAACGGCGATGGTTCAACGGCACCACAAAATGGCTCACCATTTTATATACAATACGATGGATTTACCGATGTATTAGAGGCCGTAGCAAAAGTGCAATGTGGACAAACCTATCATTTGGTTCTTGCTATTTGTGATGTCGGGGATGGTATTTTTGATTCTGGCATCTTCTTGGAAGCGAACAGCTTAAGTTCTAAGATTCCGATTGACGTTTCTTACGAAATCTCCGAACAAGCTTTTCCAGATCCTGATTTAATGGCAGAAGGTTGCGTTTCAGCAACAGTTACACTTGAGAGAGGCCAAAATGGAATCAACCTTCCTTTAACCGTTCCAATAAACATTTCGGGAACTGCTATTCAAGGTATAGACTATTCAAATATACCAACGTCAATTACATTTCCAGCAAATCAATCAACAGTTACTTTTTCGTTCAACGCCTTGGCAGATTTGCTTGTTGAAGGTCAAGAAACTATTATACTAGAGTTCCCAATAACAGACCCGTGTGGTAATGTAAACCCTATCATTATAGAACTCGGAATTGCTGATGTGCAGCCTGTTAGTGTAACTGTTGAAAGTTCATCGGTGCTTTGCCCGGGGGATGACTTAGAGCTTATTGCAAACGCGACAGGTGGCGTTGGCCCTTACACCTACTCATGGAATACCGGTGCAACAACTGCATCCATTTTTGTATCGCCTACAAGCACACAAACATTCACAGTTTCCGTAACAGACAATTGTTTAAATGAGACAGCAACGGGATCAGGTACAGTAGATGTTCCGGTTTATCCCCCTCTTTTGGTAAATGAAAGTGCTGATATCACTGAGATTTGTCCATATTTACCAACCCAATTGGAGGCGTTACCAACTGGCGGTGCTGGAGGGTATACCTATCAGTGGAGTGTGGTTTCAGGTTCAAATTTAGGCACGCTTTCCACTCAGGTTGTTACACCTTCGACGAGTACAACATATTCCATTACTGTTACGGATCAATGTGGGCAAAGTTTAACAGAGGAAGTTGTGTATACCATCACGAGTCCTCCTTTAATTCTTGAAATGTCTCCAGTCGTTCAAATATGCCCAGGAGATTCGGTAATTGTTTCAGTTTCAGCAACAGGGGGGTATGGTCAATATTTTTACTATTGGCCCAATTCAAACGAAACTACATCATCGATTTTGGTGAATCCTTTAACTACAACTTTGTATCCGGTTATTGTTTCTGATGAGTGCCAAACATTCACCGTTACCGATACGACGTCTGTCATCGTTATTGCTCCAGCAGCCAATTTTGATTTTTCCGATAACTGGATCGTAACTGAAGTTCCAATAACTTTTCAGAACTTGTCACAAGATGCCTTGACCTATCAGTGGTATTTTGGAGATGGAAGCACATCAACATTAGTTCATCCCAATAACGCATACGATGAACCAGGGGGCTATGTTATTACTTTAGTAGCAATTGATGACAAAGGATGCACGGACACAATAGCTAAACCCATCAACATTCTGGAAGCTTATTACGTTTATGTACCCAACACTTTTACTCCCGATGGCATGCGTTTCAACAATACATTTTGGGTAAGTACAGTAAATGTCAAAGCACTCAGTATTTCAATATACAATAGGTGGGGTCAATTGATTTACACTTCGGAGAATCTGAATTTCGAATGGGATGGAACCTTCAACGGTGTTCCTGTTCAGGAAGGCACCTACACTTGGAAATTGCGTATTACGCCCAACCAAGGAAAGGAGGAGCAGCTGACAGGTCATGTCAATGTGCTTCGCTAAATCAAAGTGATTTAGTTCTGCCACCATCAACGGGAACATTAATCCCATTGATGTAGGAAGCCTCTGGAGAAGCTAAAAATGCAACAACATTTGCAATTTCTTCAGGTTGGGCAATGCGTTTCATTGGAACTTCAGACGCCATTTCTTCAAAAATAGTTTCAATAGGTTCGCCGGTACTTTCGGATTTTGCATTGGCAATCGATTGAAGCCTTATGGTATTGGTTGCTCCGGGCAATACGTTATTCACCGTAATTCCATACTGTCCCAATTCATTAGCAAGCGTCTTGCTCCAATTGGCAACAGCACCTCGAATGGTATTTGAAACGCCTAAGTTAGGCAGCGGCTGTTTGACAGAGGTAGAGATAATATTAATGATTCGACCGTATCCACTAGTTATCATGCCGGGGTATACTGCTTGAGCGAGAATATGATTACAAATTAAGTGTTGATTGAAAGCCGCCAGAAACTCATCGGGTTGGGCATCTTTTATAGCTCCGCCTTTTGGACCACCCGTGTTGTTAATGAGAATGTTGACGATCTTTCCTTCTGTCATGAAATTGGAAATATTCCTTTTCAATTCTTCCGGTTTAGAAAAATCAGCTACGATGTAACCATGCTTTCCTTCATGTATCGCCATTAACTCATTGCGCACAGTTCTCAAATTATCTTCGCTGCGTGCAACCAAAACGACATCTGCTCCATTTTTTGCCAATTGAATCGCTACTGCTTTGCCAATACCTTGCGTGGCTCCGCATACAATGGCCAATTTCCCTTTTAAATTTCCGTCCATAGAACAAAATTAACAGAACAAAGGAGAAAAGAAAC
>JBILIM010000230.1:0-3924 GCA_044349985.1 Crocinitomicaceae bacterium | reverse complement strand
GAAATTTGATGTAATGCAAACGCGATTTAAAGATTTTGAATTAGTTAAAGGGGATCCAAAACAACTTTTTGGTTCCATACATCGTGCTTACGACATTGATTTTCAAAGGAACGTAATCATTAAAACAGTTACAAAAAGCAATGTTATAGGTGTTGAATCATTAAATCGCGAATATTCTTTTCAACTTAAATCGAAAGGATTTCCATTTTACTTTGAGTTAATGGACACAAATGATCACATTATGCTCATTTCATCATTTATTGAAGGCACTACACTTGATCGCTATTGGTCTACCATTCCTAAAAAAAATCAAATTAAAGGATTAAAGGAAATCGTTGCTGCCCTTGAGCCATTAATGTCTGTTTTAGAATTAAAAAAAATAGCCCACTGTGATTTTAAACCAACCAATATTCTGGTAAATAAAAATGAGTCTGAGATCGAACTTTCCTTAATTGATTTTGGAATGGCCCTCCCCTTTTATTTTTTGGGAGAACGAAAACTAAAATTTCCACTGGGTTACGCTGCTCCAGAATTGATACTGAATCAATTGGATTTGGTTAACCAGAAGACAGATGTTTTTTCGATTGGTACAATGATTTGGAGACTTTTTGCAGATAAAATGCCTTTAAGTCACCCAAATCCAAGCATATATACGAATTTACAACTTAATCTTCCGCTACCTGAAAACGAGCATGTTTCCAAAGAACTTATAGAAATTTTAAGGAATGCTACTAAAAAACATGCATTTGCCCTACCCCCAAATAAAATGGATGAAGAGGTTGTTCGTCAGCATTTAAACCAAGCAATTATCGATAGATCTTCCTTCGAGAATCTTTTCAGCGCAATCATGAATTTACCGGATAAGAAAAGGTGGTTTTTTTAATACAAATCTTTTCGGAAACCAAGAGAAAAATTAAAGATCAAAGGGGAATATAATGTTGAAGTTACCCCTTGAGCGGTTGCATTACTCGCAGTTGAAAGGATCATGTAAGCTGCACTTACATCAAAATAAAAAGTTCCTACTGCAGAAGCTGTATACTTCAAGCCTCCACCTACACCAACAGCCAAATTGAAAATGGACCCTTTCGGTAATTCTGTTGAAGGAAGCGGATATTGAACCTGACTTACAGCTCCATATTCATAATTTCTTCTCACGGTATTGAAAATCAACATCATATTTCCACCACCATAACCTCCAAACCCTGCATCATAACCATTTCCGATATAGTACCTATTTCCTCCTTCGAGAACAAAATAATCCATTGAATTTTGATAGTCAATTTTTTGTACCGGCAAAGACGGATCGGTCTCACTGAACAAATACAACTGATTGATTGGCTTGTCGAGTTGTTTCAAATAATATGTAGCTCTTCCGTAAAAAGACATTTGGTCATCACGAGGAATTTCTCCGCCAAAATGAAAACCAAAATAAGGCGTGGGTGTTGTAAAACTTTTTAAGGTACTGATTCCAGCACTTAAACCAAATTGTGCCATAGCGGCTTTAACACCGAAAAGCATAACCATTATAAAACCAATCTTTTTCATAACACATTCCATTTTGGAGATACGTTCAATATTTGATGATAGACTTCACAACTTTCTTCGTGTGCACCTTTCAAATATCCTGTACTCATTAAAAACTCCTTAACAATTTCTCCTCCCACAAAAGTAAAGCTCTTTTTGAAAAGTTTCACCCATTCTTCTATTGTTTTTGGATGGTTTTCATCCAACCAATTTCGAAACGAACCAAAATCTTGCTGAATTTTCACAACCACTACTGCATTATTGATTACTGCCTTTATTTTCAATCGGTTACGCACAATACCTTTATCATTTAAAAGTGCTTCAAACTTATTTGTACCGTAATTTGAAATCCTGTCAATTTGAAAATTATCAAAGGCCTTTCTAAAATTATTTTCCTTTTTCAATATGGTATCCCAAGATAAACCCGCTTGATTGATTTCCAAAATTAACCTGCCAAACAACTCATTATCATCATGAATAGGAAAACCATAGCGCTCATCGTGATAGTGTTTATGCAAATCACCAGCATTCAAGTTTTTACAAAAGGAACAATAGGTCATACTAAAATTAATGCTTTAAAATAAATATAATAATTGGAGAAACCATAATTTTCCCTTGATAAATAGCAACGAACTGATTAAGTTTGGTATTCGATAATCTGAGACGAAATGCTGTTTTATTACCAAAGGATTAATGTCCTTATCTTTTTGATTTCCTTTATTTGTCATTCGGCCCAAAGTCAAAACAGTTGGGTAAAAGATAATTATTACAAAAAGGGGAACTTCTTTATTTATTGGGGATGGAATCGAGCAGCATACTCGTTATCCGACATTAACTTTAAAGGTAACGATTACAATTTTACACTTCATGATGTAATTGCTAAAGACCGACAATCTCCTTTTGAAGCGAGGCTTTATTTAAATCCTGCCAATATGACGATTCCACAATACAATTTTCGGATAGGTTATTTTATTGGCGATCATTACCAATTATCTCTTGGAGCCGATCACATGAAATATGTTATGCAAAACGATCAAACTGTAAAAATTGATGGCTTTATATCTAATTCAGGCACCACCTACGATGGCAATTATGTTAACGATGATATTGTTTTGGCGAAAGATTTTCTACTTTTCGAGCATACAGATGGATTGAATTACGAAAATATTGAACTGAGAAGATTTGATGTGATTTTCGGTCGAAAAAACTTCCATTTCGCTCTTAATGAAGGTTTTGGTGCAGGTGTTCTTGTTCCTAGAACCAACACGACTTTACTTAACAATAAACGATACGACGAATTTCATTTAGCCGGATATGGAATAAGTACTGTTTTAGCTGCTAACCTTACCTTTTTTAAGTACTTTTTTATCCAATCTGAATGGCGTGGTGGGTTTATACACATGCCGGATATCAGAACTACAATGGATAAAGCAGATCGTGCAAGTCAGGCTTTTTGGTTTTCGCAATACAATGTCGTTTTTGGTTGTAATTTTAGAATTAATAAAAAAACAGATTAAATGGCAATTTTTGAATTTAATGGCTTCAAGCCCGTTGTTAAACCCTCAAGTTTTATTCATCCGAATGCCGTCGTTACAGGAAATGTAATCATCGGAGAAAATGTATATGTAGGTCCAGGAGCCGCAATTAGAGGTGATTGGGGAAAAATCATCATTGAAGACGGTTGCAACGTTCAAGAAAATTGTACCATACACATGTTTCCGGGTACAACTGTTTGGTTAAAAAAAGCTGCCCATATTGGTCATGGTGCTGTAATTCACGGGGCGACCATTGGTGAGAATTGCTTGATAGGAATGAATAGCGTGGTGATGGATGATGTTGAAATTGAAGAAGAGTCAATAATTGGCGCATTGTGTTTTGTTCCGGGTGGCATGAAAATTCCAAGAAGAAGTTTAGTGGTTGGCAACCCGGCAAAAATCATTAAAACCGTTTCAGATGAAATGATTGCATGGAAAACGAAAGGAACACAATTGTATCAAGCTTTACCAAAAGATTGTTTTGAGACATTGAAAGTATGTGAACCCTTGTCAGAAATTGAACCTAACCGCCCTTCTCAAGAAAATATATTTGAAACCTGGAAAAAAACGGCCCAGTAAATTATTCTTTTATAAATTGAATGGTTTGCGCGTACGAATTGTCAATGGATAAAAAATACGAAAGCCCTGTCAGCCAATTAGAAATTCTCACAATTGTTTTCGTTGAGGTGATTGTGCCTGTTTCAATTCGTTCTCCTTTAGAATTAAAAATGGTATACGACTTTCCGACATATTCTTGAGGTGAAGAAATAATTACTTCGTCCTCCGCAGGATTGGGATATATAGAAATTCCTTTTAACGTTTTCTCATGCATACCTAAACCATCGATAAAGGTTTCTAAATAAGG
>JBILIM010000229.1:0-3928 GCA_044349985.1 Crocinitomicaceae bacterium | reverse complement strand
TCGATACCCTCTTTATCTTCACCTAGAGCTTGTGATTTAAATGGTGACGGTGTTAAGGATGTTGTAATTGGAGGAGGCACCGATGGCGTTTCCAGCAATAATGGAATTATGGCGTACAATGGTTTAAACGGAAACCTTTTGTGGAAGCGCGCATCGCGAAATGAGGTTTTTGGAAGCGCCATTTTTCAGGATATTACAGGAGATGGTGTGAAAGATGTTTTTATTCCAGGAAGACAAGCGCAACTTTTAGCAATAAACGGAACAAATGGTGCGTTGTTATGGGATTATTTTCCATACGGAACCAATCCAGCGGATAGTGGACTCTACAACTTTTACAATCCTCAATTTATTCAGGATGTTAATGGCGACAATATACAAGATATACTTGTTTCAAATGGCGGAGACCACAATGCTCCTGCATGGCAAACAAACAGACCTCCCGGTTATTTAATGGTGGTGAATGGTTCGAATGGATCCTTACTTGCCAAAGCTGTTGTGCCCGATAGCGCTGAAACGTATTGTTCACCAATTGTTGTTGATGTCCTAGGGAATGGAACCAAATGGATTCTTTATGGCACCGGAGGCGAAAACCTCGGAGGCTCTTTTTTTGCATGTCCACTCAATGATTTGATTCAAAACAATTCTTTGGCCAACTCCGTTACGCTGGCAACGAATCCGAATAAAGGGTACATAGCTCCAGCATCCGTAGAAAAAGACGGACAAAATGCATACGATATATACATTCAATGTTTCGATGGGACTATCACTAAAATCAAAGGCTCTAGCTTTTCAACAGTTTGGACAGCTAGCATTCCGAACACGGAATCTTCTGCGGCCTTAGTCCTCGGAAAATTTAACACAGATTTGAGTCCTGATGTTTTTGCTGTACTGTTCAAAGGTGTTGCACCTTCTTATTCAGATTTTTATCAGGTCGTTCTTGACGGAGAAACAGGAAACATCGAGTATATAGACAGTATTGGAACCATGCATTATGCCTCAGCAAATGCTCTAGATGTTGACAATAATGGAATTGACGAAGCTGTTGTTTCAGTTACTTATTTCGAAAATGGTTCATACAAGCATCGTATGCATTATTTGGATTTCTACAACAATGCAACGGTGCAAATGGATGTAACCAGACCAGGGGTAAATCTAGGCTGTACACCACTCATTACAAATATTGATAACGACGCACCTTTGGAGATGATTTACGTTGTGAAAAAAGACAGCATCAATCCGGTGGGTTGGAAAGGTATTTATGTAAACTGCGTCAACTTAAGTTTTTCGTCTCCAAATTCTGGTATTGCTTGGGGAAGTTACATGGGAACCAATACCAACGGATATTACAATTACACGCCTTCAAATTGCGGGTACGGAAGTTTAGTACAAGGGGTTAATTTCACACATCCAACGTGTAACGGACTAACAAATGGAACCATTACACCAATATTATTTGGTAATTCAGGCCCATACACCTATTTGTGGTCAAACGGAAGCATCACCCCAACCGTGACGGGATTAGGAGCAGGTACACATACCGTTCGTGTTACGGATGCTCAAGGATGTTATGAAGATCGAACTACCGTATTACTAGATCCTTATGTGATAACTTTTGGTGGAATTGCCGCACCTACCTGTCAAGGCGGAACGAATGGAACTGCCACTCTGAATTCATCAGGATGTTATTGTATGTTCAGTACATGTACCTTTCTTTGGGAAAATGGAGGTACAACCAAACCCAATTACAACCTTGTTGAAGGATGGAATTCGGTAACAATAAATCACCCTGATGGCTGTACGGTTGTCGATTCGGTATTTATTCCTTCACCAGCTCCGGTAATTGATTCATTTCTGGTTCAAAATCTGAATTGTTACAATGACAACAGTGGAATGATTGAATTGTATCCAAGTCAGCCAGGTAACGTGAATTTTGCATGGTCGCATGGTGCTTCAGTAGACTCCGTTTATAACCTATGGGCAGGTAATTTTTCTGTAATCGTGACGGATTCCAGACCTTGTATTGATACACTTAATTTTACAATTACACAACCCGATTCCATTCAATTTACAACAGACGTAAACAATGTTAATTGTCACAGCGGAAATGATGGGTCCATCGCATTTAACACTAATGGAGGAACAGTACCTTACGCCTTTTATCTAAATAATTTACAAAATCAAAATCCAGTATTAAATAATCTGATTGCAGGCAGTTATACGCTTAACGTTTCCGATGCTAATGGTTGTTTTGGGGCGTCACAACAAGTTACAATAAGTGAACCGAGTGAAATCCTTATTGAAATCTATGGCACAGCACCTACAGGTTGGTCAACGTTTGACGGTTGGACAACGAGTTCAGTCTCTGGAGGAATACCGCCATACGAATACCAATGGAACGATGGTTTATTACAGGAAGGACCAGGTGCTTGGTATTTATCTCCAGGTTGGTTTACCTTAACGGTTACCGATTCAAGTGGTTGTATTGCGCAGGATTCCATCTATTTGGGAATTGCTGAAATACAAGATATTTCATCCACAGAAATTGTCGTTTATCCAAACCCTTCCGACAACATCTTTAATCTTTGGGTTCCAAAGAGTTTAATCGGGACGGAGTGTGTTATCCGAAATTTAAATGGACAAATTATCCTAGAGCAAGATATAATATCAGACAAAAGCATAATTGATTTATCAGCAGTCTCAAGCGGCATCTACATGTTGAATTTATCTTCAGGAGAAGTTTTGAGATTGGTGAAGGAGTAACCTCAAAGGACGAAAAATCTAAATTTTAAAAGGATTTAGAAAAGATTTTAGATTGGATAGAATCCAATAAAAATCCAGGATAAAGTGTGAGACTGCGCAACAGCAACGAAGTTAATGAGTGCGAGTGCGTGTCCGCCTGGGCGGAGCGGAGAAGAAAACAAAGTGGAGTATATCGCTCTCGCTTTACACGTTCACACTGTTTTGTGACCATACGTTCAAATCTCATTTATTAGTGAATTGAGATGAAAATTGGACTATAATAATAACTTGCAAGGCGACAATCTTTCTTGTTTGCAAATGGAGAACTTTGTATCTAAATTTGATGGAACTCTCTTTTGCTATAATAAAGTTGGTTACACAGTATTAGAGATTTAATCAAATATCTTTTGGACTTTAATCCTTCAATTTTATAATCAACCGACCATTTATAGATTATAAACCACGCTGAAAAGAAATTGAATTGAAAAAAAATTACATTGAAGGCTTTATATAAAATGAATATTTGCAGCACTTAGGCTATTTGAACTCTAATCCCTAACCACCACAATCTTTCGAATCACTTGCCTTTGCTCCGATGAAATCCGGAAGTAATAGCTTCCTGTAGCAAGATGTTCCAATTGAATTTCGTTGATTTCACCAACGAGATTCCAAGTTTGAATCAACCTTCCGGACATATCCATACAAGACAATTCGAATGCACCTCCTTGTTCAATATTTACATACAAAACATTCATTGCAGGATTGGGCATTAGACTTACAGACCAATCAAAATCTCCTATTCCATTGTATTGCACATTGGTACAAGCAGAAGTCTCCGTACATGAACCTATTGTAACTTGAACTGCATACGTACCCGTTTGGGTAACATTTAAACTTTGTTGTGTTTCACCTACTAAAGGTTGAGATGTAGAACAATCTATCCATTGGTAACTTGCATTATTCTGATTCGATGTCAGCATGTTCACAGACTGTGTAACAGTAGAATCGATCACGACAACATCGAAAATAATCGAATTACTTGTTGCAACATTTGAAGTAACGCAAGATGCAGATGAAATCAATTCACAAGATATCACATCAGCGTCCGACAAGGTTGAAGGTGAGAAATTTGGACTATTGGTTCCTGATACTACACCATTTACCGTCCAATTGTATTGAGGATTTAATC
>JBILIM010000228.1:0-3955 GCA_044349985.1 Crocinitomicaceae bacterium | reverse complement strand
TGTGCAGTTTTATAATAGAAAACACACCCCGATATAAGGTGCACCAAAATCAAAAATGAAGCAATTTGAATCCACTTGTTATACATAAGAAAAGCGTTTAATCTATTGCAAGATAGCCATTATTCCAAGTGAATATTCGCGTTTTTCATTTCCTAGGAAATTTAAATAATTTAGAACGAAAAAAGTATGACGAATTTCATTAAAGAAAACGGGTTCAAATTGAGCCTTTCGGTTTCCATTTTTCTATTTTCTCTTGGATTTTTTATATCAACTGTTGGGCCTGCGTATTCCAATTCCACTGATTTGGAATCTAAAGGTTTTACATCGACTGTGCAGCAAGGCGGTTATTTTGAGGACGGGAATGTTTATTTCGTTGACAAAGGTTGTGTGTATTATTGTCAGGCAGGCTGGTTAGATGTGAAATCATCCTGGAAGAAACTATGTTCGTTACCGGATTGATTTTGTGAACTAAAAAAGTGGCCCAAAGAGCCACTTTACACGGATACAATTTAAAGGACATCAATAGTCTCTCAGGTAAATTATTAGATCTTCTTCAGTGAAATAGATACTGTTGCGAATAAATGGATGACCAATGAATGCTTCAATCGTATTTCCAATACATCTTGCATCAGCCCATTGCGGTAAATTGTAGGGAAATACTGCAACAGGTTGAATAAGGTCTACATGTTCGCCATTAAAGCGGAAGTTGTCGAATTTCATCACCAACGATGGCGTTTGATCAAGCGTTCGAGGTTCATTGTAGAGCTCTGCGAATATGGCCATATCTGTTCTTAAGAATAACTCTTCCCCCGGAAATGCAAGATAACCTGCATTCACAGTAACATCCCGCTGATGATCATAGATTTTCATTCCAACAAAGGTATGGACAGTGTCGTTAATCATGACCTGTTTCGTAGCATTGAAAATGGTTATGGTATAGACGCCTTTTTCCCATTTGAATTGATTGCGTACACTTAAAAAATCACCTTCGTAATCACCAATCTCACAAACGCCATTTTCCTCCATTAAAATTGCATCTCCGCTGGTCTCGTCCCACCTCGAAAAGATGATTGACCTTCCAAGATCATTAAATGGCGCATTATTTTTCTTGTGATCGACATCTCGATAGCCGCCGCAATGCGTTTGAATACCGCCATAGAATTGGATACCGTTAATCGCCCCAAGTCCGAAAGGTGCAATGTAGAGGTTGAAGGTGTCGGAAACGTCATTTTGCAATTCAAAATCAATGGAATAGGATTGAAAAGGAACCTCCGACAAAGCATTGCAGTCGTAATAGATGTCCAACATGTGCCACGGATCGGTATAGGTGTAGGCCGATTTGTATTGATCGTTGGAAAAAATTCCGGATAGAAATTCTCCATCGGCATTTTGATAGATACCAATTCCTTCTTTTTTACCGTTAATAAAGTTACCTTGAAAAACAGAACCATCTGCATATTCAACAACACCAAAACCATGAAATTTTTTGTTTTTAAGTTGCCCTAAATAACTCTTTTCTTCCGTTGTTTGTGCATACATAAATTGTAAAGAAAGGCAGCATGCAGTCAATTTTACTAACTTGTCCATAATCTAGTTTTTAAAGGTGAAACATGTTAGCAAAATGTTCATTCCGGAAAAAGTAACAACAGCTGCAATTTTTGAAGTTTTGATGGACCGCATTAAAGATGTTTTTGATGTTAATTTTTTAAGTTAAACTTTAATGTGTGTTAAAAATTACGTATTTGAATTAATATGTTTAATAAAATAACCGAAAAAGCTATATTATAAAAACAGTCTTAAGTGGTTTGTGTCGTAGGCATTCAAGACCTTTGTTGTCATGGAAATGCATATTGGAAGCGAAATAAAAAAGATTCTAGACGATCGCGGTCTACCCGTAACAGAGTTTGCAAGAAGGATTAATAAGTCCAGAGAAAATGCGTATTCAATATTCACAAGGAAGTCAATCGACACGGAACTTTTAAAAAAGATTTCTGAAGTTTTGAATTACGACTTCTTCATTTATTACAGTCCGACATACAAGTCAAAGCACGAAGAAATTTCGAAGCTGCAAGAGGAGAACGAAATGCTACGGGAGTACAATTTATTGCTTCGCGGAAAAGCAACCGGTTCATCATCAAAATAATTCGTTAAAATTCGCCAATAGTTCGATGGGTCTAAAATTTAGGCGCTGAATTGTTGTATCTTTGCTTCAGTTCTTTGGGGTCGTTTTTGGATTTGACAGCGATAGCGGTAGTCAGGTGTCAGCATGCAGAGGGTTGTGGTGTTCCTCTTAAATCTCATGTCACGAACAATAATTGACAACACGTCATACGCACTTGCTGCTTAATTTACGGAATGTAAATTGGCTTAATCTCGGTGAAGTATAGTAGCCCAGACAAGTACTTCCTCTAAAGTTTTGCTCAATAGCTTTGGAATTTGGGAGTTCATCCCATTGAGCTGGCGGAAATGATGGTTTTAAGTTTCCGTAAGATTTAAGAACCTAAGTTGCAGGTTTGGGTGTTTTTGTCCGCCCTGCAGTCGAAAATCAATCAAAAAATAAGCATGTAGAAAGCTTGAAAACTCGTCGTTTGGACGAGGGTTCGAACCCCTCCGACTCCACCTACGCCCTGCGAAGCTTGTAAAGCGAAGCAGGGCTTTTTTATTCAACGAATGTTCGAAACCTTTTTATAGCTTTCTTCTGCTCAATACCAAAACCTGGGGATTAAGCAGAAATTTTATAATTGCATCGTAGTTTTTCTATGAAAAAATAATTAAAGTCTTTTTAAAAAAAAAATATATCAACTGTATTAGGCGTAAAACAAAAACAAATGGCCTTGGATTTTTCGATTTCCAAACCGCACTGGGTTTCGTTGTTTTAGAGGAAGCCTGAGCCGTGAGGCGATGGATCACCGACAAAACAGAAAACCCCAGAAGGAGAAGGAAAGGGTTCGGACAGAATGAATAACGATTAAAAAATAAGCTCCGAACCCAGAATAAATCCACAGCCTTGATTTTTTTGTTCTACTTTTTTCATCAAGGAAAAAAGTAGAGAGTTAACCAAGAACAACTTCCTCCCCAACTTTTGGTTATGATCCCTTTCTTCATATATTGCAGGGCTCCGGTGGACTCAGTCCACCAAAAAATAAACTTTATGCAATTTGTTTACCTTTTAAAATGTGCAGATGGTTCAACGTATACGGGCTGTACCCAAAATATTGATGAACGTCTAATTAGACATAATAAGAAACAAGTTCTCTATACATCTACTCGCTTACCCGTTAAATTGATAACCTACATTGCCTTTACGGACAAATGCTTGAGCGAATCTGTTCTACTTTTTTTTTGTTTCTGAATGTGAAATAAATTGTATTAATAAGCACTTAAAACCACATTCGATAAACTCTTTGTGGCAATGAGATAAAAGAGATGGATACAATTCAATCAAATTTTGACAACGGCGGATATGGAAGAAGTGCCGAAGTTAGTGAGGTAGGAGCGGAGGTTGGTATACATCCGCACAACTTTAAATACAATTTTGATATTTTTGTTAGTATATTTTTCGAAATTTAAAATGAATATGAAAATTAGTTTTTTAATATCTTTTTGTTTCATGACCTCATTAAATTTTGATGCTTTTTGTCAAAATTTGGTTCCAAATCCGAGTTTTGAGTTGTTTTCAACTTGTCCGACGACCTCAAATTACTATGCAGATTTAGCAACAGATTGGTATATATTTGGTAAAACTCCAGATTACTACAACTCATGTTTCCCAGATGCCCTTCCATCAACAGGAACAGATGTTCCAAAAAGTTTTACGGGGTATCAAATGGCTGCTACTGGAAATGCTTATGTTGGTTTTATGACATATACCAGTCATGTGTTTTGGCGAGAGTACATAGGTGCGCAGTTACTTAGTCCACTGCAAGTCGGATCCACTTATGAACTTAGTATGAAA
>JBILIM010000227.1:0-3983 GCA_044349985.1 Crocinitomicaceae bacterium | reverse complement strand
AACTGTTTTGAATGAAATTACGGAGCTTAACCCTACACTGCTTGAACAAGTTGAATCGCTTGAGCAATTAAGATGGTTATATTACGGTTATTCCATTCACGTGGTAGAAACCAATATTGAAACACCTAATATTGATACACCCGACGACTTGAATAGGGTTTTGGATTTGCTTTAAAATAAAAAAGAGCCCCTAAGAGCTCTTTTATAAAGAATATCTTGAGAAAATTATTCTTTGATGAATTTAACCATTTCAGAACCGTATGCATAGTTTACAACTACGAAATAGATTCCATTATCTAAATCTGAAACGCTTACATCAACAGTAGTTCCGTTTGGACTTACTTTTTTAACAACCTGACCGGCCATGTTTGTAATTTGAATAGCATTAACGTTCAACACTTCTGCCAATCCATTAATAGTAATTTGATTAACCGCAGGGTTCGGGCTCACCGTAATCGGATCGATAACTCCTTCAATTTGACCAGCATAACCAACAACCAATTTATATCCTGAGAAAGAAGTAGGAACGGTTAAAGGCGTTGGGAAACCTGGGATAATTTCTACCAAAACTGTAGCTTCAACATCAATAGTGATAGGGTAAGTACCAGCTGCATCTGGTGTACCATAAAGGTTGGCACAACCATTTGACCCACCTGCATATGTACAAGAGCTGATGTTACAAGCGTAATTGATAGTAGAAGGAAGACCTGTTACACCGGTTACCGTAAAATCTTGAATAGCGCTCCCAACAACTGCCTGAGCAACAGGATCATTACCAGCTACTTCAGCAGTTACTTCATCCGGAACTTTAAAGTTCAAGTCGGTAGAATAAGGAACACCAACAGCTCCCGGAGGAAAGTTTTGGGTTGTATCCGGCCAAACGCCATAAGTAGAATCTGCAAAGTTAGCTCCTGGTGTACATGATTGCGCATTGATGGACGCTGCACTTACCATAGCAAGAGAAAATGCGAGTAATAAATTTTTCATAGAGTTCGTTTTAAAATTGAAATGCAAAGTTAGGAAAAATTACAATGAAAACTAAGCAATACGTATTGTCATAAAAAAACCGGGCGAACCCGGTTTTTATTTACTTACAATTTCTAGCTTCTTCCATCATTGCCTTCTTTTCCTCTTTTGACTTGCCTTCTCCAAGTTTTTCACACTGCTCCCGCTTATCTTTGAAACTTTCTTTAATTGCTTTTTTAGCATCTGCACCGTCAGCAGCCTTTCTTTCTTTTCTGTAATCTTCTTCCCATTGCACACAATCACATACAGATGGTCCACCACAAGATACTAAAGCTAAACCTAGAACAGCAGTTACGAATACTTTTTTCATGTTTTTCAGATTAAAATTTAATGCCTAATTTATACATTTTTCAATCTAGAATTTGGTTTTGTACAAAAATTTAATGCCTATTTGATCGCATTTACGAACCTGTACAAACAAAAAATGGCCGGAAATGCTTCCGACCATTCGTGTAATAAGCTTATTTTTATTTACAGTTTTTAGCTTCTTCCATCATTGCTTTAAGTTCTTCAGGAGTTTTTCCTTCGCCTAACTTTTCACATGATTTAGCTTGGTCAGCATACTTCTCTTCAACCGCTTTTCTTCCAGCGTCATCTTTTGCTGCCATCATTTCAGTTGCCATTTCTTTTCCCATTGCTGTGCAATCACATACAGATGGACCACCACAAGATACCAAAGCTAAACCTAAAGTAGCTGCTACGAATAATTTTTTCATGTTTTCTAGATTATATATTTCGACGGCGAATATATTAAGTTTTTAGCTAATATCTTCAACTCTGTTGAAATAATAATGCGCTTTGTATCAATTTCTTAAAAAATGTAGTACTCCTTTTAATAATTTCATTAAGATTTATTGATCTATTTCGATATCCTTTTTCGAGATTATTCCAATCACACTCGAAAGATTTACATAAATTAAAGCCTCATGTCCTCAAATTTGACCTTCATTGTCTGTTTGACATGTTCGTAATTGCAAGAAAAGTACAGAACCCAGTAGATTGTATTTCAACAGATCGGTTTAAAATAAAGAAACAGAAATACCCAACTGCATCAAATTCAAATTGGGACTATCATCACTTTTAAAAATGGTATTGAAATGGTAAGCTCCATAAATTGACCAATTTCTGAATCCAATTCTAAGGTGAGCAGCATAGGATAACCTGCTGATATCGGGAAAACCTTTGTTGATGAGAACGTCTTTACCCACAGGTGTTTTTGTTACTGTTTTATTATTGAGACCAATTTGATAACCTATTTTTCCTCCTATATGGAATTTAAAGTGTTTCCATCCTTTGCTTCGAAATCTTAATTCTAACGGAACATATAAATTATTACCAATTAATGCGCTACGGTCAAAAGTATAAGTGGTCAATGAATCGTTTAATTGTGTGTATGAATTTGTTGAATCAGCAAATAACAACCCGTTGTATTGAATACGGTAAAATTGGTGTCCGAATCCCGTTCCAAATGCAATGGTATTGTTCGAATTTAATGGAATATCGAAACATAAATTTGAATTCAAGCCTATGGAGTTCCAAGCATTACTAAACAATTTCTTATCACCATTCCAAGTGTTGTATGTAAGATCAAAGACCAATCGATCGTACTTTCTTATTTTATCGGTTTTTGCAGGGCGCCATCCATCTAAATACCAAAGTGTCCCGGGCTTAAACCGCGAGATTTCATCTGCTCCCTCACTGTCGTATTGGGCCAGTAAATTTGATTTGACACTTAAAATAAGAATGAATAAAAGGTATACTTTAATTTTCATTATTAATATTTTTTTCCCAATTCCACGCATGAACTACGGCATCGATAAGTGAATATTTCGGATGCCAATTTAATAAATGTTTTGATTTTTCAGTGTTTGCATAAATTGCAGGAACGTCACCAGGGCGTCGCGGTCCAATTTTATAATTTAATTTTAGTTGGCTAACCTTTTCAAATTCATCTATAACTTCTAAAACACTATTTCCATTTCCGGTACCTACATTTATGAATTCTAATAGTCCGTTTTCAGATTTTTCAGAATATTCAAGCGCTTTAACATGGGCAGCAGCTAAATCGCAAACATGTATATAATCTCGAATACACGTGCCATCTTCAGTATTGTAATCGTTTCCAAAAACAGTTAGTTGTTTTAACTTTCCTATTGCCGTTTGCGTGATGTATGGTAATAAATTGTTTGGCGTTCCAATTGGAAGTTCACCTATCAACGCTGAAGGATGTGCACCAATTGGATTGAAATAGCGCAAGGCAACAATTCGGCATTCAGGATGTGCATTATGAAAATCTTTGAGTATTAATTCGCCTATTATTTTTGTTTGTCCGTATGGCGCATTCGCCAACAACTGAACTTGATCTTCTGTTACTTCATTGTTCTTGTCAGGCGCACCATATACCGTACAAGAAGACGAAAAAACGAAATTATCTACATGGTGTTTAACCGCTAATTTTAACGTTTGAACCAACGACAAAATGTTATTTTCATAGTATTTCAAAGGTTCCTTAACTGATTCCCCAACGGCTTTGTACGCTGCAAAATGAATGATACCATGAAAATTAAATTGCTCGAACAAAGCATCCATTTTTTCAAAATCGCACACATCAATGGGGTAGCATAAAACGTTACGTTTTGTGATGATTTCTAAATTGTTAAGAACCAAACGGTTTGAGTTTCTCAAATCATCAGCAATTACTGGTGTGTATCCACTTTCCAAAAGTTCCACATAGGTATGAGATCCGATAAATCCTGCGCCGCCGGTTATTAGAATGTACTTATCCTTTTGCATTTCATTCAAAGTTACGACAAATTCAACTATTTTTAGCTTGTGGATTCGACCCGTAAAATTAACCTTCGTCAATTTGTCAGAAAGAAGCAAAGTAAACGATTTTTACTAAAGTTTGCCGCTTATTTCTTTATTATAGGTTTTATTTTGACGCTTCTCTTTCAGAG
>JBILIM010000226.1:0-3991 GCA_044349985.1 Crocinitomicaceae bacterium | reverse complement strand
TTCTAATAATTTTCAAGATCCGGGTGCTGGAGGTAATTATCCTCCAAATTACAACGATACCATTACATTTTGTCCCGATCTTAATCTTGGAACTAAGATGTCAATCACTATGGCAATTAATGCAGGCTATACCTTTAACGTTGATGCTTCGGATTTTATTTATGTGTATGACGGTCCAAACACTTCAGCACCATTATTGGGTGTTCATAATTCTGCAACGGATCCAACGGGTTTCACGCACCAAGCAACTTGGAACAATCCGAGTGGATGCTTAACAATTGTGTTCATATCGAATGGTTCTGTTGAAGGTACAGGTTGGTTGGCTAATGTGCAATGTGGAAATCAGTTTCAACCGTTTGAACCACACATTGAAGCTTTCGTAAATGGCGCAGGTGCAAATGCACTTAACCCTATTGATACAGGATATGTAGATATTTGTTTTGGAGACAGCATACTGTTCGTTGCTAAACCTATTTTTCCTTACGCAGAGGAAACAACAGGATATGGTTATTCTCAAGATGTGAATACTTCGATAGATTTTGAATGGAATATTTCAGATGGAGCAACCTATCCGAATAATGACTCCATTTGGTTTACGCCACCAGCAAGAGCCGGGTATTTAGTCGATTTGAAATTGACTGATATTTTTCCGCAATCGGAAAGAATGCTATGTAAGGTAAGGGTTTCTCAATTACCTGATTTTACGGGTACCGGTCCTTTAGAAGACACCATTTGCTTGGGACAATCTACTTCGCTCTTAGGTGGGGTAACACCAACCGATACTGTTGGTGTAACCATTCCCGAAGGAACGTTTCAACTTGGTGGAGCCTATGCCGGATTAACGTATTTGCCTGACGGTTCTGGACAGGTTTATTCTACTTCCATTCCAATAGGCGGTTTCCCGTCCGGTTCAACAATTACCAATGATCAATCGTTGAATGAAGTATGCATCACGATGGAGCACTCCTATTTAGGCGATTTGGAAATTTGGTTGCAATGTCCGTCTGGTCAAGTTGTTCCGCTGGTTAATTCATACAGCCCTGGGTTTATACCTGGAGGAAACAGCGGTGGTGGTACCTATTTAGGCCAGCCTTATGATGATGCTGGAGGTGGTGGTGCAGGAATTGGATGGGAATATTGTTTCAGTTCTGCCTTTAATACCATTAATGGATCAATGACACAGAACTTATTCAATACCGTTCCGGTACCAGCAGTGCCAACAAACGTTCCGCCTTTAACCGGAGGAAATTCAATTGACAACTCAGTTGTATATCAACCCGAAACCTCTTTCAATTCACTAGTTGGTTGTCCAGTTAATGGCAATTGGACCATATTTGTTCAGGATAACTTGGGAATTGATGATGGTTATATTTTCGAATGGGGACTGTTTTTTGATGCCTCTTATTTCCCTGGTCTAGGTGGATATCAAACATCTGTAGCCTCAGATTTTTGGTCATCAGATCCAACAATTATAAGTGGACAAAACGATACTTCGATTGTAGTGCAACCGAATGTTGCAGGTAACTATAATTATACGTATAATATCGTAGATAATTTTGGTTGTCCTTTTGACACTACTGTCACTTTATTTGTTCAGCCTCTTCCTGCAATTTTCCCAGATACAATCGCATGTGATTTCACCTTTCAAGTAGGCGGAACCAATTCATTTGCTGGAGGAGTTTGGTCCACAACAGACCCATTGACCATTAGTCCTAGTGTTACCAATCCGAATCCTACAATTACGGCAACCACGCCCGGAACCTACACTGTGAGTTTCACCGATAATGCCTGTAATGAAACGGTCTCAGCAGAAATTACTTACGTACCTTATCCTGTCATCTTTGAGGATACCTTTCTCTGTAATTTGAATTTCCAAGTTACAGGAACACAGGCTTATACAACTGGTGGAGTATGGTCTTGCGCCTCTCCCGACATTACCTTTAGTCCATTAAATACTGTTCTTAATCCACTTATAACTGCAGCAACTTCGGCGAATTACATTATTACCTTTACGGATAATGCGTGCAACAACTCTGTTTCTTCAGATCTCACTGCAATTGTTCCACCTTCCATTTTTGAAGATGGTTTGGGCTGTAATTATCAATATCAAGTTGAAAACACTGTTGCTTTTGATGGTGGGGTTTGGTCGGCAGCGGATACTGCTATTTCCTTCTCACAATTCAGTGCGAACAATCCAATGGTATACACCTCAACACCAGGATTGTATACTGTTTCATATACAGATAACCAATGTGATATTACAGTAACCGGAGATATATATTTTCCACCATTGGCATATACACAAGTACTTGATACAACAATTTGTGCTGGTGCTTCGATTACCTTGTATGCGCAACAAAATGCAACTGTAGACGAGTTCCTTTGGAGTACAGGTGAAACTACACCTTCTATTGTTGTGAATACAGCCGGAGATTACATTGTTACGGCCTCGAATGTTTGTCATACCCATTCAGATACGGCAACTGTTGATGTGAAAGTATGTGAAATAGAAGTTCCGAATATTATTTCACTTTCCTCTTTGGTTGGGAATGAATTGTTCTTTGTTGACTTTGAAGGAATAGCAACATTCAATTGTGTTATTTTAAACCGATGGGGAAATAAGATTTATGAATACACAGATCCTTCTGGTACATGGGATGGAAGGACACAAAATGGAACTTTAGTTGAAGAGGGAACCTATTTTTACATGATTAAGGCAACCTTTGAAGGTGGCGAAGAGGTTGAAAAACAAGGTTTCGTTCAAGTTAGGTACTAGTTTGTCTGAATTTTAAAAAATTAAAGCGGTCTCAGGCCGCTTTTTTTTATTTTTAACTTTAATTTTTAGTGTGTGAAGGTAATTGGAATCAATGGATTTGGAAGAATAGGAAGGTATGTCTTGCGATTGGCGATTAACGATCCATTGATAGATGTTGCAGTAGTAAATGATTTGGCAGACCTCAAGACATTGGCCCATCTGCTTAAATATGATAGTGTTCATGGACATTTAAATATTCCATTTGAGATAAATGAAAATGCTTTGCATTTTTCGAATGGAAAGAAAGTGGTTTTTACCAATTTTCGTCAACCAAAAGAAATTCCTTGGGGAAGGTATGGTGTTCAAATTGTAATTGAGTCAACAGGAAAATTTTTAACGAAGCAAGATGCCTCAGAACATTTGTTAGCAGGAGCAACAAAAGTAATTCTTTCTGCCCCTGCTAAAAGTGAGGATGTAAAAACAGTAGTACTAGGCGTTAACGATTATTTGATTAATGCAGAAGACATAATTGTTTCAAATGCCAGTTGCACAACCAATAATGCCGCACCTATGGTTAAAGTAATGCTATCACTATGTGAAATTGAAAGCGCCTACATTACCACCGTGCACAGTTTTACCACAGACCAAAGGCTTCACGATTCGCCGCATAATGATTTGCGCCGCGCAAGAGCTGCAACGCAGTCAATTGTACCAACTACCACGGGGGCAGCCAAAGCTATCACAAAAATATTTCCTGAGCTCGAAGGAAAGATTGGAGGTTGCGGTGTTCGAGTACCAGTTCCGGACGGTTCTTTTACAGACCTAACAATGGTTGTTAAAAATCCTCCAACAGTTGAGGCGATTAATAAAGCAATGAAAGCGGCAGCTCAAGATACACTAATTGGCATATTATCATACACTGAAGATCCAATTGTATCTGTGGATGTTATTGGTGACCCAAACAGCTGTGTTTTTGATGCCGGTTTAACGAGCGTAATCAATAATATGGTTAAAGTAGTGGGCTGGTATGACAATGAAGCTGGGTATTCTAACAGATTGATTGACTTGGTTAAAAAGCTTTAATTCGAATTCAATATCCACGCTTTTTTAATCTTCTTTTTTAGTTTTTTTAATGCTTCATTCGCAATTTTTGAATTTTCAAATGAATCAAGGATAACAAAGTTCTGGTAATTCCTAGAAACAATTTCACTTTTTAATCCTTTTTCTTGCAGCAGT
>JBILIM010000225.1:0-3998 GCA_044349985.1 Crocinitomicaceae bacterium | reverse complement strand
GCTATGCCAAAGATGGCGAACGTTTACTATGCCACGTTTCGAATTTTAGAAAAGTGAAAAGGGTAGAAGATGTAGTTCGAATTTTTGATCGCGTTCAGCAAAAAATTTCAAGTAAACTTATTCTTGTAGGCGATGGCCCTGAACGCTATAATGTCGAGCAACTTGTTCGAGTGCTTAACTTGCAAGATAAAGTTGTTTTTGTTGGTAAGGTTCGAGATACTTCGCATGTTTTGGAAATTTCCGACCTCTTTTTGTTGCCTTCGGAAACAGAAAGTTTTGGTTTGGCAGCATTGGAAGCAATGGCTGTTGGTGTTCCGGTTATTTCATCCAATACGGGCGGAATTCCCGAAGTAAATGTTCATGGTCAAACAGGTTTTTTGTCTGAAGTTGGTAATGTAACGGAAATGGCCGATTTTGCAATAAACATATTAAGTAATGATTCAACTCTTGAACAATTTAAAAGGGCAGCGTTGAAGCGTTCACATGATTTCGACATTGAGAAAATTTTACCTATCTACGAAAAGGTATATGAGGAAGTAATGGAGAACAAAACAAAAAAAGCTGCCGAAGCAGCTTTTTAATAGGGTTATATTCGTATTAAATATTCTCAATAATCATTGCCGAAGCACCGCCACCACCATTACAAATTCCTGCACCGCCAATTTTTCCGTTATGTTGTTTCAATACGTTAATTAAGGTTACTATAATTCGGGATCCTGAATTTCCAAGTGGGTGGCCAATTGCAACCGCACCTCCAAATACGTCTACTTTATTAGGATCCAATCCTAAAATTTTAGTATTAGCTATTCCAACCACCGAAAACGCTTCGTTTAATTCCCAGAAATCCACATCTTCCTTTGCAATACCCGCTTTTCCTAAAGCAATTGGAATCGCTTTAGCTGGAGCCGTAGTGAACCATTCAGGTGACTGCGCAGCATCTGCATAACTCACAATTTTAGCTATGGGTTTTAATCCAAACTTTTCTACAGCTTCTTTTGATGCTATAACAAGTGCTGATGCGCCATCATTCAATGTTGAAGCATTTGCAGCGGTGATTGTACCTTCTTTATCGAAAGCAGGACGCAAAGTTGGTATTTTATCCAAGAACACATTCTTATATTCCTCATCTTCACTTAACAAAATTGGATCACCTTTTCTTTGCGGTACTGAAACCGGTACGATTTCATTTGAAAACTTACCTGATTTCCATGCTTCAGCAGCCTTCGTATAAGAAGCAATAGCGAATGCATCTTGCTCCTCTCTGGATATGTTATGTTCTTTGGCACACAATTCAGCACAATTTCCCATCGGCACTTTGTTGTAAACATCCAACAATCCGTCTTTTGTAATGCCATCCAACATGGAAATATTTCCAAATTTAACGCCATTACGACCGTCAAGATAATGCGGTACTTGCGACATGTTTTCCATACCTCCAACGACAACAACGTGATTATCACCGGCTAAAATGGATTGCGCACCGAGCATTATTGCTTTCATTCCAGAAGCACAAACTTTATTTACCGTTGTACAAGGGGTGTTATGACTAATTCCTGCTCCCAAAGCAGCCTGGCGAGCAGGAGCTTGACCAACACCGGCTTGAAGTACATTTCCCATAAACACTTCATCAATATTTTCAGGATTCACATTTCCTTTTTCTAATGCACCTTTTATTGCAACGGAACCAAGTTCTGTGGCAGGAATTGTTGAAAGTCCACCCATGAATGCGCCCATTGGGGTGCGCACGGCAGAAATAATGTATACTTCTTTGTTCATTGTAATCTTTTTTAAAGTTGAACAAAAGTAAGAAAACAATCTGTTTAAAAGTTTAATTTTTACACCTCTAAAAATGAATTTCAGGATTTATTTAGAAAGATTGTGTGTGATGTTTCGTAAATTTGAAACATGTCGAATTTTGTAACGGAAATCTCTTTATTCTGGTTTATACCCATTATCCTTATTTCGTTGCTCTTAACCGTTTGGTTTTATCATAAAAATTCTTGGTTTTCTGTCCTGAATCCAAAATGGAGATGGACTTTACCTTTTGCAAGATTTTTAACTTTTGTTATCCTTGGATTGTTGTGCTTGGGTTTTATTTTCGAATCTGTGGATTATCGAAAAGAAAAACCTATTGTAATATCCTTAATTGATGCATCATCTTCCATGTTGAATTATAAGGATAGTAATTTGGTTCAAAATCAATTGTCAAGCTACAGCAAATACCTCAAAGAAAAGTTGGCTGACAAATATGAACTGGTCGAGATGAAAGTGGGAGGTAATGCGTTATACGGGTATCCAGATAAATTAAACGCACCTGTTTCCAACCTATCTGATGGTTTCGACAAAATTCACAATGATTTTTACAATCGGAATATAGGGGGCATACTTTTTATTTCTGATGGGAATTTTAATGAAGGATCAAATCCTTTATACAGTGCTGAAAAATTGCCACTCACACCAATCTTTTCTCTTGGTGTTGGGGATACTGTCCCGAAAAGGGATTTGTACATTAAGAACGTTACCGCAAATGAGGTAGCTTTTTTAAATAACAAATTTCCTATTGAAGTGGATGTTGAAGCTGTAAAGATTGGGAAAGAAACCGCTACGGTGAGTTTGTCTAAAGATGGTAAAACCATAGATTCCAAGGCCGTGAATTTCAAGGATGCTAGCCAAGATTTTTCAAGTGTTTCCTTTTTGGTGGAAGCATCCGATGTGGGCTTTCACAATTACACGGTTTCAATTTCTAGAGCGAATAATGAATACAATTATGTAAACAATAAAAGGTCAGTTTACATAGAAGTTATTGATTCTAGAAGTAAAATACTTTTGCTAGCATCTTCGCCTCATCCAGATGTTGCTGCTTTTAAGTATTTAATCGAACAAGATCAGAACTGTGAAGTGATTTCAAATTTGGTGTCGGAATGGGATAAAAAAATAGATGCCATCGATATGATCATTTGGTTTGATCCGGGTTATAATTTCGATCAATCGATTCAAAATGCAATTGTTGAAAAAAACAAACCCGTTTGGTATGTTGTAGCTCCAAACACGAGTGCTGGGGTAATTGAAAAACTAAAAATTGGAATGACTACAAGCGGTGGAACCCAAACAGATGAAATGCAAGGGTATTTCAATCCCGGGTTTAAACAGTTTGAATTGTCTGATGAAACGAAGGAGGCGTTAAATTTCTTTCCACCACTTACAACAAAATTTGGAACTTTTAATTTAAGTTCAGGGTCCGAAATCCTTGTTTATCAAAAAGTTGGGTCGATTAAAAAGTCCGACCCCTTGCTCTATTTTAATAAAAGAGGTTCGGTGAAATATGGAGTTTTATTTGGTCAAGGAGTGTGGAAGTGGAAGTTAAACGATTATGTGCGCACCAAAACATTTGATCATATTGGTGAAATGATTCAAAAATCGCTACAGTACTTATTGGTCAAACAAAATGATTCTCCGTTGCGCGTAACATTACCGAAACGTTTTTCTAAAGACGAAGAAATATTGGTGAATGCATCATTTTACAATGAAGCAATGGAGTTAATTACTACTCCCGTCATCAATTTGAATTTGACAGATGAGGCAGGGAAAATATCGAAATTTCAATTTGGTATAGCAGGCAACATGTACAAACTCTCAATGGGAAAATTGAATCCGGGAAAATATACATGGTCAGCATCGACAACCTTTAATGGAAAAAACTATAAGAAAAGTGGAGTTTTTGTTGTTGAAGATATTTCGCTTGAACAACTGGATAATCATGCAAATCACAATTTATTGAAGCAATTGACTAAACAGTCGAATGGTGTTTTTAATGAATTGAAAGATTTTAAAAAGAGTGTAGACGCCTTATTGAATAGGGGAGATATTGCTACCGTTTCCTACAAAGAAACATCATTCAATGATTTAATTGATGAGCGCATATTGTTTTTTATACTGCTCTTGCTGCTTACTTTCGAATGGTTCATGCGTCGTTGGCATGGGTCGTATTAATATTTTAA
>JBILIM010000224.1:0-4006 GCA_044349985.1 Crocinitomicaceae bacterium | reverse complement strand
ACTGCCTTTCTTGTTATAATAATTGAAAATGCAGTTTTCCTGAGCACCAATCCAATGACTAAGGAAAATAAAGAAGAATATTATGTTGTTTTTTTTCACGGGAGCGTTTACAACCAAAACTATTTTTGGTTTAATCTTTATTGAGATTTTTTTGATTTTCCAATTTCTCGCGTTCAAAGATTCGGTTTTCTAAAATAAAATCGTAGTTCAAAACTACTTTCTTAGGGTATTCAATATAGGCCAATTGAATCCATTTCTGAGCATTTTCAAGATCCTCCATTGCCTCGTATCCCAAGGCAATATTATATGCTGCTTTCCCTCTTGTTTTGCTGTTAGTGGAACTATTGTATACACTTGTCCAACTCAGAATTGCATTACCCCAGTTCCTTACTTGTGCATGTAGTCCGCCGATTTTCATTTCTCCCGTACCTTTAAAATAGGAGCGCCATTCCCAATAGTTTAAAGGGACTATATTTTGCGCAAAATCTACGCCCGTTTCATAGCTAACCTGGTACAACGCGTCTTTTCGTTGAATCAATTTACTTAATGCATCAACTGCACTGTAACTTCTTACACTCCATCTTTTTTCGTATTCAAATCGATCTTCGTAAAGGATAGCTTTATTCAACGGATGGTAAACCCGAAATCCTGCTGCAGCATTAGCTGTGCCGCGAACTTCTACCATTGAATTGTTTCCTGATAAGATTTGACCTACTGCATTTACTGCGGTTATTCCCGGATTGAGAATGCTGAAATCGGTATCAAAATACTCCAGCGATAGAATGGCATCTACTTTTTCAGCTTTACACAAACTGTCTACCAGGGGCCAGGGTAATTCATTACCAAATTGCAGACTTTTTTCATCCGCAGCTTGCAACGTAGTGTCACATCCCACATGCACAAAGCGGTCGCTTTGCATTAATGTTTCCTTCAAACCCCTTAAACATTCGCCAGATAATGCGATGTCACCCTCAGGAGTTTCGAGTGTTAATGTTGCTTCAAGACCAGAGTTAGGAGCGGGTATGGATCGGTTTAATATTCCAATGGATTTAATTTCTCCAGGAATAGTAATCAAGGCCGGACGTTCTACTTGAATGGAAATGTCTTTCAATCCTTTGCAGGATGTTAATGCGATTCCTAATCCTAAAAAAATGAACAGTTGTTTCATACGTTCTTTTGTTTCTCAAAGCTACAAATTCCGAACGAAGCAATTGCATTTACATTGTATGAAAAGCTTCATTCAACTTGTTGGATTTTTATGAACTGCTCGATTTCAATGTCTATATTTGTAAAAATTCTGCTTCATGAAAGTATACAACAATATTCTTGAAACCATAGGAAACACGCCGTTGGTTAGACTTAACCGATTGACTAAAGACGTTAAAGCAACCGTTCTCGCAAAAGTTGAAACAACCAATCCGGGGAATTCTGTAAAAGATCGAATGGCTGTTAAAATGATTGAGGATGCAGAAAAAGCTGGATGGATTAAGCCAGGTGGGACAATAATTGAAGGAACTTCTGGTAATACCGGAATGGGCTTGGCATTGGCTTGTATTATTAAAGGTTACAAATTGGTTTGTGTTCTGAATGACAAGCAATCTAAAGAAAAAATGGATATCCTTAGAGCAGTTGGCGCTGAGGTTGTGGTTTGTCCGACTGCTGTTGAGCCAAGTGATCCGAGATCTTATTATTCTGTTTCTAGACGACTAGCACAGGAAACACCAAATTCGTGGTACGTGAATCAGTACGATAACCTGTCCAATCGTTTGGCACATTATGAATCAACAGGACCTGAAATTTGGGAACAAACAGAAGGCCGTATCACGCATTTTGTGGTTGGAGTTGGGACAGGAGGAACTATTTCTGGAGTTGGTCGCTATTTGAAGGAGAAAAATCCAAACATTAAAATTTGGGGTATTGATACCTATGGTTCCGTTTTCAAAAAATACAAAGAGACTGGAATTTTTGACGAGAATGAGATTTACCCCTACATTACCGAAGGTATAGGTGAAGACATCCTTCCTGCAAATGTGGATTTCGATGTGATCGACCTATTTGAAAAGGTGACCGACAAGGATGCTGCAATTTTCACCAGAAAATTGGCACGAGAAGAAGGAATTTTTGTTGGTAACTCAGCAGGAGCTGCAATTAAAGGGTTATTGCAATTGAAGGATCAATTGAGCGAGGATGATGTTGTTGTTGTTCTTTTTCATGACCATGGAAGCCGATATGTTGGTAAAATCTTTAATGATGAATGGATGAAGGAACGTGGATTTTTGGAAGAGGAATACACTTCTGCGGCGGACTTAATTGCTGAACATGGCAATCGACCATTAATTACCTTGTATGCTGAAGAATTGGTGTCTCATGCCGTGGCCAAAATGCGCAAATATGGCATTTCGCAAATTCCGGTTTTAAAAGACAATAAGTTTGTTGGCTCTATTGACGATAGTCGATTGTATCAGCTTCTAGTAGATCAGCCAGAACTAAAAGATGCCGCAATTTCGTCTGTAATGGGCGCTCCTTTTCCAGTTGTTTCCACCGGCACCCATGTGGATGATTTATGCAAATTGATCAATAGAGAAACTCCAGCGGTATTGGTAGATTTAGGCGATGGCAATTTCCATATTGTCACGCGATATGATGTTATTGCAGCAATGTCCTAAAGATGAGGCGTTTTGTTGATCAAATGGGGCGAGAAGTCCTGTTGAAAGATGTGCCCAAAAGAATCGTTTCACTTGTTCCTTCGCAAACGGAATTGTTGTTTGATCTCGGACTAAAGGATGAGGTTGTAGGAATTACTAAATTTTGTGTTCATCCGCAATCGTGGTACAAAACAAAAAACAGAGTAGGAGGCACCAAAAAGGTTTCTGTTGCATCGGTAAAGGATTTGAATCCGGATTTAATTATTGCCAATAAAGAGGAGAATACGCTTGAGGATATTCGTAATCTGGAAAAAATCGCACCGGTTTGGATTTCGGATATTAACAATTTCAACGATGCTTTGGAAATGATTCAAGAAATTGGAATCATTGTCAATAGACACGAAGAGGCAACAAATTTGGTTGCCGAAATTCGAAAATCGTTCGAAAATACTGTAACCATTGGAAAGCAAAAAACAGCCCTATATTTCATCTGGAAACAGCCATACATGTGCGCAGGTAAAGGTACCTTTATCGATGCCATGCTTTCAGAAATTGGTTTGGAAAATCTTATGTCATTAGAACGTTACCCTTCAATTGAAACGCCTTTTCAATTTCCAGAACATCCTGATCTGGTCTTGCTGAGCTCAGAACCCTATCCTTTTAACGAAAATGATGTATCGGAAATGAAAAAGCATTTTCCGAATGCTGAGGTACGCATCGTTGACGGCGAAATGTTCTCTTGGTACGGTTCAAGAATGTTATATGCAACTACCTATTTTAGAAGCTTGTTTACTGCCTGAATTTCCAAAAACAGAAAAAAACTTTCAAATAAAGCATTCTTATCTTTTTTGAAATCCAAATTGCCTTCAATTAAACTGGTAGTTGAATTAGGCGTAATTTTCACGTTGAGATTTTGTGAATTTGTAAAATAGCGATTTAAAGCACTATACAAGGGTACAACGTTCAATAAAAAATCCATCCCGCCTGTTTGGATATTGGTAAGATGACTCAGATTTCCGCGAATGGATAGCAAATCAGGGTTGAATCTTTTTTCAAAAACCGGTTTCGAATTGTTTCCAAGGTAAAAAGTGCAGCTGTCCAATTGTTCAAAATAGTATTTTGAATTGTTAATTGCCACAAAGTTGTCATCTAATTTTCCTCCAATTTTTTCCAATAAAACGGCATTCGATAGGTGATTTTTTATGGATGTATTTTTTACGGTTTTAAATATGGCCTCGAACTTTGGTTTGATTGCAAGATTTGATGGTATCAGTTCGATATCTAGACCTTCATAATTCATTTGTATTTCATGTAATTCGAAATCAGGAATACTGTTTTGGATGCACCAATTTCGAATTTGT
>JBILIM010000223.1:0-4008 GCA_044349985.1 Crocinitomicaceae bacterium | reverse complement strand
TACAAAAACATGGGAAGAGGTTGAAAAAGAAATGAATGAACCAGAAAACCCTAAAATGTATTGGGATTAAATCCAAATTCTGAAATAAGACCAATTTCAAGTCCTATCTACACTACAATAGCTTAAATTTGTAATTAAGATATGGATTTTCAAATTTTTTCTGATTTTCAACCTACCGGAGACCAACCTGAGGCTATCAGGCAGTTGGTTTCAGGAATTCAAAACCAAGTAAATTGCCAAACCTTACTTGGTGTAACAGGTAGCGGAAAAACCTTTACCATTGCGAATGTCATTAAAGAAATCAAACGTCCTACCCTCATTCTTTCTCACAATAAAACGCTGGCTGCTCAGTTGTATGGTGAATTCAAGCAATTCTTCCCCAATAATGCGGTGGAGTACTTTGTCTCCTATTACGACTACTATCAACCGGAAGCCTATCTTCCTGTTACAGGAACGTATATCGAAAAAGAATTAGAAATCAATGATGAAATAGAAAAACTGCGTCTTTCAGCAACTTCTGCGCTCTTATCCGGACGTAAAGATGTCATTGTTGTAGCATCTGTTTCATGTATTTATGGAATTGGAAATCCAAAAGAATTCGAAAAAGGGATACTACACCTCACAGTAGGTACTTCCGTTTCAAGAAACAAGTTCTTATTGAAATTGGTTGAAAACCTTTACTCACGAAGCAATGAAGAATTCAAAAGAGGAACCTTTCGAGTGACCGGTGATACCGTAGACATTTACTTGGCTTATGCCGATTATGCCATTCGCATAGACTTTTGGGGAGATGAAATCGAAAGCCTTTCGTCAATAGATCCCTTATCTTCAATTACACTGGAGAAATTTGAGGAGATCACGATTTATCCTGCAAACATATTCGTTTCAAGTCCAGAAAATACGTTTAAAGCCTTGGGACAAATTGGAGAGGATATGGTCATTCAGGTGGCCAACTTTAAGAAGGAAGGTAAATTGGAGGAGGCAAACCGTCTCCAAGAGCGCGTCAGCTATGACATGGAGATGATCAGGGAGTTGGGATATTGTTCAGGTATTGAAAATTATTCTAGATATTTTGATCAAAGACAACCGGGAGAGCGACCTTTCTGTTTGCTGGATTATTTTCCAAATGATTTCTTAATGGTCGTTGACGAAAGCCATGTAACGCTGCCACAGGTTAAAGGGATGTATGGTGGTGACCGATCGCGAAAAATCAACCTTGTTGACTATGGATTTCGATTGCAAGCAGCAATAGACAACAGACCTTTGAAATTTGAAGAATTTGAATCGTTAATCAATCAAGTAATTTTTGTTTCCGCAACACCAGCAGATTACGAAATTGTGCAATCAGAAGGGGTTGTTGTAGAACAATTGATACGCCCAACTGGACTGTTGGATCCCCTAATAGAAGTAAGACCAACACGAAATCAAGTTGATGATTTATTAGAAGAAATTCAAAAGCGCATCGATAGAAAGGAACGCACCTTAATTACCACGTTAACCAAAAGAATGGCCGAAGAGCTTCAAAAATATATGGATCGTCTTGGTGTGCTTTGCAGGTACATTCACAGTGACATTGACACTCTAGAAAGAATTGAAATACTGAGGCAATTGCGTTTGGGGCAATTCGATGTGCTCATTGGTGTAAATTTATTGCGTGAAGGCCTTGATTTACCGGAAGTATCTTTGGTGGCCATTTTGGATGCGGATAAAGAGGGATTTCTACGGAATGAAAAGTCCTTGGTTCAAACTGTAGGTAGAGCTGCACGAAATGTGAATGGAATGGTAATTATGTATGCCGATCGCATGACGGTATCTATGGAAAAAACCATTTCAGAAACAGCAAGAAGGCGAGAAATGCAGGAAGCTTACAACTTGGCTCACGGAATGGTGCCTACTCCATTAAACAAAGCCGTAGATAGAATCCTAGAGGTTGGTGATGGTGAAACAAATGCGCAAGTTAAAGGTTATAATTGGGTAAACGATTCGCAAAATGCAGCAGAGGACGCTCCAAAATATTCAAATCCAGCCGAATTAGACAAGAAGATAAAACTTCTTCGAAAAAGCATGGAAAAAGCAGCAAAAGAATTGGATTTTATTGGGGCGGCACGATTAAGAGATGAACTTATGGAACTCGAAATTCTAAAGAAGAATTCTAAATAAAAAATCATGAATACAAAACACCAATCCATTGTAAAACAACTTCAAATTTTAGCCATTTTAGAGGGGATATCCTACCTTTCATTTGGTTTAACCATGCCCTTGAAATACATCTATTACATTCCTGAACCCAACTTGTATGTTGGAATGGCACATGGTATTTTATTTATTGCATATTGTTTATGGGTAGTGCGATTGCATTTTGCTCTTAAATTGAAGTATTCCATAACTGCGCTTTTTCTCCTAGCTTCTTTGGTTCCCTTTATGACTTTTTGGATCGACATAAAGTACTTAAAGAAAATACACGAAGACCACAAATTATTTTCCAAAGTTTAAGTATTTTAACTGACTGAATCACAGTATTCATCTCATAAAACATATCTTTTTTTTAACTATTTTTGTACGCAATTATGGATACAAGAAAACGAATTGAAGTTTGCTTTACACCAGGTGAATACACCTATTTCAAAGATGAATTTGAAATCGTAGTCGTTATCGACGTTCTACGTGCGACTTCAGCAATTTGTGCTGCTTTTGACAACGGAATTTCAGCAATAATTCCAGTACCTTCAGTCGAAGAGGCATGGGAATACAAACAGAAAGGTTATTTGGCGGGTGCCGAAAGAAAAGGACAAATCGTGGATGGGTTTGACTTCGGTAATTCACCTTTTTCTTACATGAAGGAAGAATTCAAAGGACAGGAAGTTGTTTTAACAACAACGAATGGTACCAAATCTTTAGACGTAGCTAAAGATGCTGAAACGGTCGTAGTTGGATCATTTTTAAATCTTACAACGCTCTCCAAATGGTTAGAGCAACAAAATAAAAATGTACTATGCCTATGCTCGGGTTGGCAAGACAAATTCAATTTGGAAGACACCATTTGTGCAGGTGCAATTTCAGACTATTTAATTTCAACAGGCAATTATACTTCGATCGAGGATTCTTCTATTGCGGCAAAATATTTATTCCTTTCAGCAAAAGACAATTATCTGGGTTATTTAAAATCAAGTTCACACAGAAGAAGATTGAAAAATCTAAATTTGAATGAAGATATCAAATACTGCTTAACACCTGACCAAACATCTGTTATTCCAATTCTAAGAAATGGCAAACTGGTTCAACTATAAATTGTTTTTTGGGGTTTTAATAGTTATCCTTTCATCATTTGATTATTCCAGTCCTATTGCTGCTTCAAAATGGGGTTTTTTCGGTCACAAGCGTATCAATCGAGTTGCCATTTTTACGCTACCTCCAGAAATGTTTGGTTTCTTTAAAGATCACATTGAATACCTCACAGAACATGCTGTTGATCCCGATAAAAGACGTTATGCTGTAGAAGGAGAAGCACAATGTCATTACATCGATTTGGACCATTATTACAAACCGGGTGAAGATCCTTTTTCGATAATGCCTCGACATTGGTACGATGCCGTAGACAAATTCACTGAAGACACGCTTCAAACCTATGGAATTGTGCCCTGGCATATCAATGTAATGAAATCAAAGCTTCAAAAGGCATTTGAGACTAAAAATGTGGATTTAATTTTAAAATATTCAGCAGATATTGGACATTATATCGCTGATGCACATGTGCCCTTGCATACCACTGAAAATTATAACGGACAAATGACAGGTCAGAAAGGTATTCATGGTCTATGGGAAACGAGATTGGTTGAGGTTAACGCTGAAGACTACGACTATTTTGTAGGTAAAAGTGCCTATGTTTCAAGTGTAATTGATTTTGCATGGGAAGCGGTTGAAGCCTCACATCTTGCTCTGGATTCTGTACTTCGATTTGAAAAAGAACTGACCGATGAATTTCCTAGTGATAAGAAATACAGTTATGAA